>JAIOAV010000050.1 GCA_019873665.1 Chloroflexota bacterium | reverse complement strand
AGACGCTGGCGGATCAGTATCGTGAGCAACACGAGTACCAGGAAAAAGAGTTCCAGAGCTTGCTGAACGCCAAGCTGCGGCTGGAGGCCAAGCTCACCGAGGTGCGGCAGTAGCGGATGCAGCTCCAGGCGATGCTTGACCTCGCCAAGTCCAAGGAGCTGACGCACAAGGCGGTGGAGGGTGTGGCAGGCGTCACCGATGCCGAAGCAGGCCTCAAGGAGATCCGGGAGGAGATCCAGCGCCGTCTCGACAAGGCCACAGCTCAGGGCGAGATCGCGGCCTCCCGTCTGGAAAAGCAGATGTCCGATGTGCTGGAAGAGCACCAACTGCGTAATCAGTTGGCGGAGCGCAAGGCGCGTCTCGGCATCAAGTAGGGCAAGGACCCACGCAGGCAACTGACCTTCGTTCTGCCGCAGGCTGTCGCCTGCGGCAGAACGCCCCTGCCCACCGGGCACAGGGCGCTTTGCCTGCCTGCATGTTCCACGGTGGCCATCGGCACTTTCGACCCGGCCCCGAGTGGAGGGAGCTATCTGTCCATGAAAAAGACGCAGATCGTCTTTATCCTCATACTGCTCTTGGCCGCGCTGGTGGTTGGCGCTTCATATCTGCTGCGCCGATCCGGTGGCGTCGGGCCGCTCATCGAGACGCCCGAAACGCTCACGGTGCGCGTGGTGTGCGCCCTGCCGGTGGAGCCTTTTGTGCGGGAAGCAGCCAAGAGGTTCAATGACAGTAAACCCAAGCTGGAAGGCAAGCCGATCCAGGTGGAGATCATCCCCATGGACGGGCTGACGGCGATGGGCCGCTGGGAACGCGGCGAGATGAATCCTGTGCCGACGGTCTGGATCCCGGATAGCCGCTACCTGGTGGAGCTGGTGAACGCCAGCTTCAAGGAGCAACGCGGCCGCGACGTCTTTCTCACCGACGGCGAGTATCGCGCGCGCCCCATCGCCACCTCGCTCTTCTCCTGGGGCATCTATGCCAGCCGCGCCGAGGTGCTCCGCGCCAGGTTCGGCGAGATCAACTGGCAGGTAATCCATGATGCGTCCATCGCCAAGGGTGGCTGGCCGGAGCTGGGGGGCAAACCGGACTGGGGATACTTTAAGCTGGTCGTGCCCAACCCCAACCGCAACGTGGCCGGGCTCGCCGCTATGGTGGCAGCAGCGGGTGAATACTATGACAAGACCGACATCAGCGTCGCGGATGTAACCGATCCGGCCTTTCAGCAGTGGCTCAAGGAGTTGATGGGCGCCGTTACCGACCTGACGATCGGGAGCTATAGCGTGGAAAGCTTGGCCCTCTTTGGCTATTCCACCGGCGACGGCGGGCAACTGATGGAGAGCGACCTGCTGGTGAACATGGCAGGCATCCAGACCCGCTGGGCCGATCCGCTGGAGATCGTGTATCCCAAGTACATCACCTGGTTCGACTTTCCGTTCACCGTCTGGATGGGCGAAGAGACGACCGCCCTGGAAAAGAACGCCGCGCTGGAGTTCGAAAAGTTCCTGCTCACGCCGGACATGCAGAAGTTGGCAGCGCAGCGCGGGCTGCGGCCGGCCAATCTGGAAGTGGACATCACCGGCCCCGACAGCCTCTTTACCAAGTGGGCATCGCAGGGCGCAATGACGGTTGTGCCGCGCACGACCCGCATGCGCTCGCCGGATCGCGACGTGCTGCAGGCGCTCCTGCGCTGGTTCCAGCTGAACGTGGCGGAGCGATAGGGGGAACACATGATTACTCCGAGTTCCCGCAAGAGTCAATCCGACCGCGTGTGGAGGTGCCTCGTGATCACCGTCATCGTGATTGCCGCGGTCGCGTGTGGTGGCATCTGGCTGCTGTATCGGTTTGTCACCCAACCCGCCGCCGACGGCACTGCCAAGACGGTGCCATCGAGCCGCGACGTGGTGCTGAACATCGCCTACACGCCCGAGAAAGAGCAGCTCTTCCGCGAGTTGGTGCGGCGTTTTGCGGCCACCAACCCCCGGACCACCACCGGCAAGCGGATCGTCGTAGAAGCTGCCAGCATGGAGACGGAGGCCATGATCGAAGCCGCGCTGGCCGGCAAGCTGGATGCCGTGTCGCCCGACTCATCTATCTGGCTGACGCAGCTCGACACGGCGTGGCAGGCGCAGCACCAGACCGACGTGTCGTTCATCGGCGACACAGTGCGTTTTGCCGTCAGCCCCGTAACCATCGCCATGTGGGAGGATGTGGCGCGCCGTCTGGGCTACCCGGACGCGTCCATCGGCTGGCGGGAGATCATGAACCTGGCGCGCAGCGACAGTAGCTTCCGGTGGAGCCATCCCGCCACGACATCATCCAGCGGCCTGCTGGCCACGCTGGCGATGTTCTATGCCGGGGCGGGCAAGACGCGCGGCCTTACGCAGCAGGATGTGGAAGCGGAGGCCACCACCGCCTATGTCAGCGCCGTGGAAAAGACCGTGCGCTACTATGGCGAGGGGGAGATAGCCGTCGTCCAGCGCGCGCTCCAGGAGGGTCGCGCCTTTCTGGATGCCTTTGTCGTGCCGGAGCGGCTGGTGATCTACTATAACCAGCAGGCGCGGGCCGACAGGCTGGTCGCCATCTACCCGCATGAGGGGACGCTCTGGCAGGATCACCCGCTGGCACTCCTAGAACACGCCAACCTCTCCAACGAGCAGCGCCAGGCGTTCACCGTCTTGCGCGATTTCTTTCTGTCGGCGGATAGCCAGCGCTATGTGTTGCAGCTCGGCTACCGTCCGGCGGATTTGAGCATCCCGCTGGATGGGCCAGATTCGCCCATCACGCCGGCGAATGGGGTGGATCCTGCCGAGCCGCAGACCACCTTGCAGATCCCCGGCCCCGGCGTGATCGAGGTGGTCCGCCAGGCCTGGCAGTACACCAAGCGGCATGCCAATATCATCCTCGTGGCGGATGTATCCGGCAGCATGCAGGGGGCCAAATTGGAGCAGGCGCAGGCCGCTATGCTCACCTTCCTGGATCAGATTCCGGGAGATATCGAGCGGGTCGGGCTAATCTCTTTCTCCTCCAGCGTGCAGGAGGTGGTGCCGTTGGCGCCCATGGGCGACAATCGCGGGCGGCTGCAAAGCGCCATCCGCAATCTCACGGCGCGCGGCAACACTGCGCTGCTGGACGCCACGCAACGCGCCTATGCGCAACTGCAGGCGCTGAACGACGCCGAGCGCATCAATGCCGTCGTCGTGATGACCGACGGCAAGGAGAACAACTCGCGCCTCACGCTGCCGCAACTGACGCAGCAGGTGAGCAGTGGCAACCAGCGGGGCGTGCAGGTGATCATCTTTTGCGTGGCCTATGGCGACGACGCTGACATGAACATGCTGCAGGCAATCGCCACGGCCAGCGGCGGGCTGGCGCGGCGCGGCGATCCGGAAAGCATCAAGGAGCTGTACAAGATCCTGTCCACATACTTCTAGGAGAACGGCAGAGGCGTGATGAGAACCTTTCCCAAACCGATCGTAGTGGTCAGCAAATGTCTGGGCTTTGACCACTGCCGCTACAACGGTGACATCATCCCCGACGAATTCGTGGCCCGGCTGGGGCCTTATGTCGAGTATATCCCGGTCTGCGCCGAGGTGGAAATTGGCCTCGGCGTGCCACGCCCGCCGATCAACGTGGTGGCGGTGGGCGGCGAGGAGCGGCTGATGCAGCCGGCCACCGGTCGGGATGTCTCGGCGGAGATGCGCGAGTTTGCGGCGCGTTTTCTGGGGTCGCTGGCCGCCGCGGACGGCTTTATCCTGAAGAGTCGCTCTCCCTCCTGCGGCCTCAAGGATGTCAAGCTGCGTGCCGCGAACGGCAAGGCGATCGTGGGCACGACCAGCGGCTTTTTCGGGCGCGCCGTGCTGGAGCGCTTTCCACACGCCGCCATCGAGGACGAGGGACGCCTGAGCAACTTCCGCATTCGCCAGCACTTTTTGACCAAGCTCTTTACGCTGGCGGCGTGGCGCGAGGTCAAGCAAGCACCTACCATGGGACGGCTGGTGCAGTTCCACGCCGCGAACAAGCTGCTGCTGATGGCCTATAACCAGAAGGAGCTGCGCCTCATGGGGCGCATCGTGGCGAATCTCGAGCAGCGGCCGCTGGCGGCGGTGCTGGCGGATTACGAGGCGCATCTGGCGGAGGCGCTGCGCGCCGCCCCGCGTTGCACCTCGGCGGTCAACGTGTTGATGCACGGCTTTGGCTACTTTTCTGAGGGCCTGACATCCGAGGAAAAGCGCTTCTTCCTGGATGCTCTGGAGCAGTATCGCGCCGGCAAGCTGCCGCTGATCGCGCCGCTGACCCTGATGCAGTCGTATGGTATCCGCTTCCCGCGCGAGTATCTGGATCAGCAGACCTTCTTTCATCCCTATCCGGAGGCGCTGGTGGAGCTGACCGATTCCGGCAAGGAGATGGCGTGCCTGGAGGAGGCGCAGCGGCAGAGAAGGGCCGCCACACCGCGCGCCGGGGCGGCCTGAAAGCTATCGGCCCTGGCATCGCCCGGCAGAGGAGGGGATCATGTCCCGTCAGGCAACCATGCAAGAGGAACTGAAGCGTCGCGCCACGCGCGCCATCGTCGCGCATGCCTTCTTCCGGCTCGAGAGCGCACTGACCATCGCCCTGACGCTTATCCTCATTTTTGTCTTCCCGACGCCCTTTCCCTGGTGGCAGTGGTGGTACTGGCTGGTTTTGGGGGTGGTGGGGGAGGCGCTGATCGTCTATACCAGCATCGTGGATGAGAGCACGGGCCGACAGGTGGTCAGCGAGATGTTCCGGGAAAAGTTCAACCCGGGTGAGCTGCGCAACCCCAAGCATCGCGCCAAGGTGGAGCAGGCGCTGGATTACCGCCGGCGCATTGAGGAGATCACGCGCCAGCAAGAGCCGGGCGTGCTGCGCGACCATCTGGAGAACAACATGGCGGCGCTCACCGACTGGATCGCCAACATCTTTCGCCTGGCCAAGCGGCTGGAGGCGTATGAGAACGACGCCGTCCTGCAGCGCGACCTAAAGGCGCTGCCGAAGGAGATCGCGCAGGCGGAGATCCGCCTCAAGAGCGAGACAAATCCCGCCGTGCAGCGCGAGATCGCGCAGAACATCGCCAGTCGCAAGGCGCAGCTCCAGAACCTGAACGACCTGCAAGACGCCATCGAAAAGGCCGAGATGCAGATGGAGAACACGCTCACGGCGCTGGGCACGCTCTACTCGCAGATCCTGCTGCTCGACGCCAAGAAGGTGGATCGCGCGCAGGCCCGCGGCATTGCGCAGAGCATCCGGGATCAGGTGGACAGTCTGCAAAACATCGTGACGACCATGGATGAGGTCTATGGGCGCACGATCTAGTTTGGATATTTGACCTCGAAGGAGGACATCGCGCATGAGACGGCGCACAGGGATTCACAGGGGTAGCTGGCTGCTGGGCATCGTCCTGTTGCTGGCTGTGGCTCTTGCCTGTAGCAAACCACAGCCGAAAGGCGAAGTGATCGTATATGTGGCGGCGCCCCTTTCTGGCTTTCAGGCGAATGGCGGGCAGACCGTGCTGGGCGGCGCTCGCCTGATGGCCGAGCAGATTAACCGACAGGGCGGCTTGCTCGGCCACACTGTCAAGGTGATCGGCATGGATGACGAATCGGACTCGGATGTGGCGGTGGCCGTGGCGGAGCAGATCCGCGAGCAGGTGCGCAGCGGCGCGCCGGTGCTGGGCGTGATCGGCCACTATAACAGCGGCCAGACGCTGGCCACTATGGAGATCTACAAGGACCTGCCGCTCATCGTCATCACGCCCACCTCATCGGAGGTCTCGCTGACGCAAAAGGGTTATCGCAATTTCTTCCGCATCAACGCCAACGACGCGGTGCAGGCGCAGGTGGACGCCGCCTTTCTGGTGCAAAAGCTGGGCGCGAAACGAGTCGCCGTCGTCCACAACGAAACCGAGTACGGCATCGGCCTGCGCGATCAGATCGTGCCAGAGCTGACACGGCTTGGCGCCACCGTGCCGCTGATCTTGCAGGTAGCGGAGGGGCAGGATCAGTATCAGGCGGAGGTCGCTCAGATCCGCGCGGCGCAGCCGGATGCCATCTTTTACGCCGGCTATGAGATCGAAGCGCCCTATCTGCGCGCCGATCTGGTGGATGCGGGGGTCACTGTGCCGCTGCTGGCGAGCGATGGTGCGTTCCTCTCGGCCACCATTGATGACGCAGAAGGCAAAGCGGAGGGGATGTATGTCAGCTCCTTTGCCCCCAGCCCCGTGACGGCGGCGGACCAGCAGTGGATCAAGGCGTATCAGGAGGTCGAATACCGCAACCCAGATACCTATTCGGTGAACGGCTACAGCGCCATGAACGTGCTGGTGGAGGGCGTCAAGCGCGCCAAGAGCCTGAGCGCCGCCGATGTCGCCAATGCCATTCGCAGCCTCAGCGTGGACACGCTGCTGGGTCGCGTCAGCTACGAGGAAGATGGCGACCTGCAGAACCCCACGATTTATATCTTTCAGGTGCGCGAAGGCCAGTTTGTGCAGGTATTCCCGGAGCGGTAACGCCGCCCACAGCCCCCAGATGGCGGCTGTGGGTCGCGCGCGATGGCCGCACGCCAGAACGAAATACCCTCACCTTGCCTCTCCCAGCGGGAGAGGGCGCCGACCGCAGGGCGGCGGGTGAGGGTCGCGCGCGATGCCTGTGCATCAGAACGAAATGCCCTCACCTTGCCACCGGCTTTGCATTTCCCCGTCCTGTGCTATAATCAGGGGCGCTTGCATCTGCTACCTTTGGCGAGGAGAAGACCGCATGGCGCTGCGCGACGACTTTCGCTCGATCTGGCATAGAGTGCTCGCCTGGCTGCAGGCGTTGCTCGGCGGCGGCAGCAGCACACCTCCCACCGAACCGCCTGTTTCGGGGCGCAAAAAGTGGACCTTTATGGTGTATATGGCGGGCGACAACAACCTTGAGGGGGCCGCCATCAAGGACCTCACCGAGATGAAGGCGGTCGGCTCCACCGGCGAGATCAACATCGTCGCGCAACTGGACACGCTGAGCGACATCGGCGCGCGCCGCTACTATGTGCGGCGTGGCACTCGGCTGGCCGAGGATGTCGTCATGCGCCTGTCAGAGCTGAATACTGGCGACCCGGCGGTGCTGGAGGAGTTCATCCTGTGGGCCACCGGACGCTATCCCGCCGAGCACTATGCGCTGGTGCTCTGGAATCACGGCAGCGGCTGGAAGGATGACGACGTGTATGCCGGATTGGCGAGTCGCGGCTATGACACGACGCAACTGACGCGCGGGCAGGTGCGCAGCCTCACCTCGGGCAACTCCAGCCGGGCCCTCTTCCGTTCCTCACTGGAGCAGGTGGCGGCGGACGTGGCGCTGGCGCAGCGCGCCATCCTCTTTGACGACACCTCGACCGACTTTTTGGACAATGTGGAGATGAAAGAGGTGCTCGACCGCGTTACCGCGCACCTCGGCGACAAGATTGACGTGCTCGGCTGCGACGCCTGCCTGATGAACATGATCGAGGTGGCCTACCAGCTCCGCGAGAGCTGCCGCTTCCTCGTCGGCTCGCAGGAGGAGGAGCCGGGCGATGGCTGGCCCTACCATCTGATCCTGCAGCGCCTAGCTGATCACCCCGACATGTCGCCGCGTCTGCTGGCCGCGACGATCGTGGAGGAATACAGCCGCTTTTACCGCGACGCTTTCCCCAACCTGTCGGTAACCCAGTCGGCGCTAGACCTGGACAAGCTGGAACCCCTGCTAGCAGCGATTGACGACCTGGCAGATGCGCTGCGCGCTACGCTGGAGGCGGACTGGCGCGGCGGCAGCTCGCTGGTCAGCCTGGCATTATACGAGGCGCAAAAGTTCACCGATCGCGATTATGTTGACCTGGTGCATCTGGCGCAGTTGCTGGCCCAGCAGAATCCGGACACGGCGATCGCCGCCGCCGCCACGCGGGTGGTAGATGTCGTAAAGCGCAGCGGTGAGGATTCGCCACTGGTGGCGGAGGGGCACGGCGGTGCTCACATGTTACACGTCAACGGCATCTGCATCTACCTCCCCGAGCGCAACCTGTCCCCACTCTATGACCGGCTGGAGTTCGCCAAAAATCACCGCTGGGACGATTTTCTGCGTGTGCGCCTCGCGCCCCGCTACCACGCCACACCACGATAGATCATCCGCCAGCTCATGAGGAGACCCACATGCCCGACATCCTGTCCGCCGTTGATATCGCCATGATCGGCCATATCGCCAAGGACCGCATCGTGTATCAGGGCCATGCGGAGACCGCCACCGGCGGCGCAGTCTATTATGGCGGGATCGCGTTGCGTCAGCTCGGCCTGCGCGTGGCCGTGATCACGCGGCTGCACCCCGATGACTGGCACCTGCTCGACGAGATGACCGAGGCAGGAATCGCAGTCTATGCCACGCCCGCGCCAGAGACATCCGGCATCGAGAACACCTACTATACCCCCGACATGGATCGCCGCGACTGCCGCCCGCTCGGTTTCGCCGGGCCGTTTCGCATCGAGGAGATCCCGTCGCTGGACACGCGGCTCTGGTTGATCGGGCCGATTATCGCCGGCGAGGTGGATCTGCCGCTGCTGGTGGCGCTGCATCGGCGCGGCGCGCCGCTGGCGATGGACATTCAGGGGTTCATCCGCGTGCGTGTCGGGGATGAGCTATGCTTCCGCGACTGGCCGGACAAAGAGGAGGGACTGCGCTACATCACCTATCTCAAAGTAGATAGCGCCGAGGCGGAGGCGTTGACCAGGCTGAAGGATATGCGCGCAGCGGCGGCGCAACTGGCCGATTGGGGGCCGCGCGAGATCGTCCTCACGCACCGCGACGGCTTGATCGTCTATGCAGACGGGGAATACTATGAGGCAGCGTTCCGGCCACGCGTCATCCGCGGGCGAACGGGGCGCGGCGACACCACCTTTGCCACTTATCTGGGCAAGCGGCTTTCCACCACGGCGGCGGAGGCGTGCCGTTACGCGGCGGCGGTAGTAAGCCTGAAACTGGAGGAGCCGGGGCCGTTCCGGCGGCCGCTGTGCGAAGTGGAGGCGCTGCTGCACGGCTAGTGCGACCGCCATCACGCCGGGCGCCCGTCCGGGCGACAAGATTGGAAAGGGGTTGCTTCGTCGCTGCGCTCCTCGCAATGACGGGCGTAACATGGAGGCGCCGCGTAATGACACCTACCGCCGTCACGCCGGCCGATGGCAGGGCGCGAGAAGTCTCCCTCCGGCTGAGCAATATCGGCGGGACGAGATGCGCTGCTCTAGCGCCTCTCGCGCCACCCCAGCCCCTCATCCAGCATCGCCAGATAGTTGCGCAGCGGCACGTAATTGGCGATGGTGTTGCCAGAGCCGAGCGCCCAGCCGCCACCCGGCGCGTTGTGCGCGATGATGTCCGCCACATAGGCGCGCAGCTCGCTCTCGCTGCCACGGCACAGCCGATCCATGTCCACGCCGCCCAGCAGCGCGATGCGATGCCCATAGCGACGCTTGGCCTCCACCACCGGCAGGATCACATCCTCGAACGAGTGCTTGGCGTCAATGCGCACATCGTCAATCAGGTCGTCCATCACCTGATCCAACATGCCGCAGGAGTGCAGGATCACCGGCTTGTCGTGGGCATGGGCGATCTCGGCAAAGCGGCGGTGCCAAGGGAACACATAGCGGCGCAACGCCGCCGGCGAGATCAGCGTCTGCGTCTTGAAGCCCATGTCATCGGAGATCACCACCGCGCCGATCTCCGGTCGCGCCGCCAGCCCCTCGTAGATAACGGTATATAGCTCGCCCACGCGGGCAAAGATCGCCTCCACGAGATCGGGCTGGTCTGCCAGCGCGTAGCAGAACGCAGTGTACCCCATCAACGCTGTGGCCTGCTCCAGGATGCCGCCCACCTGCCCAATCAACTTCATACCGTGCGGCAGGTGTCGCGCCATCTCCTCGATAGCGTGAAAGGTCAGGTCGCGCGGCGACGGCCACGGGTAGGCGGCGAAATCCGCCCAGTTGGCGATGGGGCCACGCTCCTCCTCAGCCCACTGCCGCCCGCCATCTCGCTGCAACTCGGCCGTGTCCGCCGTATCGCGGGTCGGCACCGCCAGCGCCGGGATGTCCGGCCACGACGGCACATAGTCATAGCCAGCGCGATAGTAGAACTCGATGGTATCCACTGGCGTCCGCACCAGCTTGCCCAGGAGCGCGCTCTGCACCTCGCGATCCACGAAAAGCTCATAGAAGGGCAGCTCGTCCGGCTCGCCTTCCCGCAGGAGCACAGCACGCAGCCGCGTGAAATCGGGATGCGGCGTCAATCCCAGTTGTTCCAGCAGCATGTGCCCCCTCCTTTCCGGCGCTACGCGGCGGCCATGATATGGCCGTCATAGGTGGCGACGATCTGCTGCCCGGGCTCCACCCGCAGGAAGCGAGTCTCGTCCCAGTCGCCGCGAAAGAGCGCCATCAGCAGCGAAAGCTGACCCGTTGTCTCCTCGTAGCTCCAGCCGCGACGCGCCGCCTCCTCTCGCACCTGCCGCCGGTAATCGGGCAGCGGCACACCCTCGATATCAATGTAGGTGGCGCGGCTATAGTGCTTTTTCCAGCCGCCCATCACCTCCATCAAATAGTCAGCATTGTCCTTGCCGTATCTGGCGACATACGTCTCATACTCACCGCGCACATTCGCGTCAGAGCCGGTACCCAGCGCCACGAGGCTCTTGGAGCCGCTGCGTTCCATATAGTCCGGCGTATAGTAATAGGTGCCCGGCTTGGAGACAAAGTAAGCCTGATACTGTTCCTGTGAGCCGAGATAAAGCGTGATGCAGTCATGCGCACGCGGCACAATGACAGGCACATGCACGGCGCGCAAGCCGGCGACCGACGTGCCGCACAGGCCATAGCCCAGCAGCACGCCCTGGTATCGCTGCGGGTCCACCGCCTCCAGCCGCGCCTGCAGCGCCGCGCGCAGGTTCGCGGGGACCTCATGCAGCCCCTTGTCTATCAACTCCAGATCAATGGCGTGCGGCGAATGCGCTGCGCAAAAGTACGCCTCGCGCGCCAGCACCTCGCAGACCAATCCCTTAAGCCTCATCTCGGATACGATCCTCTCCCAGAATGGACAAACAGGCCGGAGCGTGTACCTCCGGCCTGTTCATGGCACGAATATCAACTGCGCCGCGATATGTTGCTTATTGCGGCTTGCTGCGGAAATAGGCGATGTACTGCATCGCCCACTCGTCCCGCCCCAGCAGCAGGTCGGTGGCCAGGATGAGCTGTTTCATCTGCCCCGGGTTGGTGATGGGACAGGTCATCCCCGCCCCGATGGCCAGCACCATAAAGGCCGAGTTGATCACCTCACGATCCGGCAGGCCAAAGGAGACATTGCTCGCACCCAGCGTGATGTTGTTGCCCATCTCACTGACGATGCGGCGGATGGTGCCAAGCGTTACGTTCGCTGCTTGCTGGTTGGTGCTCACCGTCAACGCGAGACAGTCAAAGATGATGTCTTCGGCGGGGATGCCGAGCCGCGCCGCGCGCGCTGCGATCCGCTGCGCGATGGCCATACGTCCCTCCACCGTGTCCGGAATCCCCTCATCGCCCATGAGCAGCCCGATCACCGGCACATTGTGCTCTTTGACCAGCGGCAGGATGGCGGACAGCGAACGCTCCTCGCCATTGACCGAGTTCACCAGGGGACGGCCGGGACACACCTTCAGCGCCGCGGCGAGCGCCTGCGGGTTGGCCGTGTCAATGCAGATGGGAACATCCACAGCAGCGGCCACCACTTTGACCGCTTCCGGCAGCAGCGCCACCTCGTCCACCCCGGCCGCGCCGACATTGACGTCAATGATCGCAGCTCCTTCAGCGACCTGTTTGAGCGCCTCGCGGCGCACGATCCCCAGATCGCCGGCCGCCAGCGCCGCCGCCAGCTTTTTCCGGCCGGTCGGGTTGATGCGCTCACCGATGATCACCGTCGGCCCATCACGGCTGATGGTAACGGGAGCGCCGGTGCCCTGCACGATGGTTTTCATAGTGTCATCCATCTGCAGTTGAGCCTAGGCCGCGCCGACAAGTTCCTTGGCCTTGCGTGCCGCGCTGCTGGCATCCGGCGCGTAGCCATCGGCGCCAATCTGGTCCGCGTATGCCTGCGTTACCGGCGCGCCGCCGATCATGACCTTCACCTTGTCGCGAATCCCTGCCTCTTTCAGCGCGTCAATGGTGGTCTTCATGCCGGGCATCGTCGTGGTCAGCAGCGCCGACATGGCCACGACCTGCGCGCCCTTCTTGGCGGCATCCACGAACTTTTCAGGAGCGGCATCCACGCCGAGATCTATGATCTCAAAGCCGGCACCCTCCAGCATCATGGCGACAAGATTCTTGCCGATGTCATGCAGGTCACCCTTCACCGTGCCGATGACAACCTTCCCCACCGGCTCGACGCCACTGGCGGCCAGGAGGGGTTTGAGCTTGTTCAGGCCATACTGCATGGCACGAGCGGAGATGAGCATTTCGGGCACGAAATACTCGTTGCGCTCAAAGCGGGCGCCGACCTCGGCCATGCCGGGGATGAGTGCTTCTTTCAGGATCTTTTCGGCAGGGACGCCGGCGTCCAGCGCTGCCTGGACATCGTCGGCAACCTTCTTGGCGTTTCCACTTACGACGCCCTCATAGATCTCCTTGAGTTCCATTGAGCCTCTCCTTCTCCTCTTATGATTTTGGGCTTTCGCCTCTTCCGGCCCGCCTTGCAGCAGGTGGCGGTACTCCTATGGCATCCGGTCACAGAGCACACACGGGCAAGATTGTATCACACTTGGCTACTTTCGTCAAGCCCTACCGAGACTGAATTTGGGCCTGCCAGAGCCGAGGTACATCCAGCAGGCAACCCGCTATGGAAGACAAACAGCCGTGCCTACAAATAGCGTTCGATATCGTCGAGGTGCTCGCTGCGGTGGTCCGCGCGCGACAGATTGAGCGGCTGGCCGACGGCCACGATCTGCGCCACCATCTCGTCTGATAGCGCCGCGACCCTTCGATCCGCCTCCTCTGCCATCTGGAGTGCCAGTTGTGCCGCTACGCGCGGCGGCAGCGCCAGACAGAGGGGCTTGGCGGCATCGTTGATCCAGTCTACATCTTCCGGCTCACAATCCGCGGCAGAGGGCGCAATCCCGCTGGCCCATTTGTCCATGAGATACAACGCGCGCGCATCCCAGAATGCCATGTGCGCCAGCACTCCCGCGACGGTCCAGCTGGCGCTCATCGGGCGCTTCAGCTCCTCGTCGTCCAGCCGCTCGACCAGCGCTTTCAGGCGCGCGCGCTCCGCGTTATTGCTGGCAATGTAAGAGCGATCCATCGTCTATCTCCTGATCGAGAAAGAAGCTGAACACCCCGCCCTGTCACTGCGAGCCGCGCAGCGGCGAAGCAATCCCCCGCTGACACGCGAGGAGATTGCTTTGGGCTTGGCCCTCGCAATGACATGCGGCATCGTTTCACTTCATAAGATAGCAGTGAAAGCCAACCATCGCCAGCTATTGGGGCGCGGCAGTGCAGAGGTTCGCGATGCTACAGCGCGCGATATGCTCACACCCTGGCGTAAAGTCGAAAGCCTCCACAGAGAGCCATCCGTCATACCCCAGATCGCACAACGTCTGCAGGATGGGCCGAAAGTCCACTTCTCCCATCCCCGGCCCCAGCCGGTTCGGATCGTTCACATGGATATGCCGGATCAGCGGAAAGACCAGTCGCAACAACTCGGGCACCGGCCGCGGGTCGGCAGACATCGCCTTCACGTCCACCATCATGCGAAAGCCGGGGTGATCCACTCGCTGTACTAGCTCTGCCGCCTGATCCACCGAGTTGACAAAGTTCGTCTCTTCGGGTCGCAGCGGCTCGATGCAAAAGACGACGCCGCGCGCCAGCGCCCACTCGCCGCAGCGGCGCATGATGGCAACACTGTTATCCCAGGCGCGCTCCGGCGGGTATCCTTCCGGAATATTGCGCTGTTGCGGCGAGCCGAATACCAGCACATCGCCGCCCACATCGGCGCAAAAGTCAATTAGCTCCAACAGATAGGACGCCGTGCGCTCTCGCACCGCCGGGTCAGGATCATTGAGCTGCAAGCCCTCAGTGCGCGCCAGCAACCAGTGCAGCGCCGCCACCTTCAGCCCCGCGCCTTCCACATCCTCACGGATGCGGCGGCGATCTGCTGCCGTCAGGTCGACAACGCGCTTGGCCAGCGTATAGGGGGCCAGCTCTAGACCCTTATAACCCAGCTCCGCCGCAAAGGATGCGGCCCGCGCCAGCGGCCATCCCTCGAACAGCTCGTTGCAGATGGCATACTTCCAGCGTGGCACTCTTTCGCCTGTCATGTCTCCTCCCTTCCATTGGCGTCTCATGCGGCCGCACCGACGCCAGACGCGATCTCAGCGTGCCTGCGGACCGATCGGCAGCCAAAATACCTCTTGCGCGGTGCGCCACAGGAAGCCCTCCTGCTCCTCGGGCGTCAGCCCGACGGTGCGAATCTTCGCCAGCTCGGTGCCGGCGTTGTCGGCGTGATCCGTGCCCAGCATGAAGCGCGGTCCATAGTCGCGGCACCAGTGCTTGAGCTGATAACCAGGCGTCCATGAGGTGTCGCCATAGACGTTAGGGCAAAGCGCCAACACTGTGGCGGACTCGTACGACAGGATGATATGGCCGCAGTGTGCCATGATAATCTTGACATCCGCATATTCCTGCGCCAGCGAGATGAGCTGCACCGGCCCGGCGAACGGCGTGCCCGCGCCGGTATGCACCATCAGCGGCACGCCATGCTCGCGCGCCGCCGCGAACGCCCTGCGCCCGGCCTGCGACGCGGGGCTGACGCCGTGTGCCAACGGGTGCAGCTTAATGCCGACAAAGCCCAACTCACCCACGCAGCGCGCGATCTCGGCGCGATACTCGCCCTCGCTCAGGTGCGGCGACGGGTTCGCCATGCCGTAGAAGCGTCCCGGATACTCGCGGCAGAGCCGGGCGATGGCATCGTGCTGCGCCTGCACTTGTGCCAGCGTGTGGCAGGTGCCCGGCTGGACGATCTGCACGTCTACATCATAGAGGTGCATCTTCTCCAAAAGTTCCTCTCGTGTGAAATCCTCATCAAAGGTATAGTCCCACCCCAGATGCACATGGACATCAATGATCACGGTCCGCCCCCTTGGCTGCACTCTATTTCATGCGCACGAGATAGACGTCCGCGCGCCCCTCTTCGCCCTTGTTATAGCTGAGCCAGCGGCCATCCGGGGACATGTGCGGGTGCGGGTGCGAATACTGCCCGGCGACGCCGCCCCAGTTGGTGCTGTGCTTGGCGAGGATCTCCAGGCGCGGCACGCCGATCGAGTCCAACTCCTCATAGTGGATCTCGGTGATCAGGTCCGGCGTGAACAGCCCATCGGTGATAATGGCACGGCGCTGCGTGTCGCTGCTCATGTGCCCGTAGAAAAAGCCGGGAAAGTGATGTTCCCACACGATCCGCCCCTGATGGTCGCCCACCCCGACATAGTGGCCGCCCTGTCGGCCACGCCCGTGATAAAAGACGTGCGCCCCATCATAGCTCCAGTTGGTGTGGATCTGGAAGCGGTTCTCGTCTCGTGGGCGAACCTCGATCAGCTCCCCAGTGCTGAGCCGCAGCAGCCAGCAGCGGCTAGTGCGCCCGTCGTCGCCGCCGTGGGAAAAGCGCGGCGGGGCGTCGCGGTCAATCAACAGCAGATCAGGGTCACGGGGACAGATCTGCACATGATTGCAGCCATTGGCCGGCTCGTGGAATAGCTCCGTAACCTGCCGCGTGGCCACGTCCACCGCCAGATGCGTGGTGGGCATACCACCATATTCGGCGACTACCGCGGCGAAATAGTCGCGCGGGTTCTCCATGCCGCGCACCAGATCGGGATGCGCCACCACCCTGGGCACATAGATGGTGCGGCCATCATAGCTGCCCGCGGGGTGACCAAAGCGGTACGCGGGGCCGATGTCGTCAATGAGAATGCGCTCCTCCAGCGTGTCCAGGCTGTAGAGACGCAGGCTCTTGCCCAGCGCCAGCGCCACCGAGTTGGTGGCCTGTACCAGCGCCAGGCTGCCGCCGGCGAACCTGGGGCCACCACGCGTGTGATCCGAGACGGCCACCACCGTCAGCTCGCCGGTCTCCACATCTGCCTTCAGCAGCAGCGACTCGTCCTCATTCGTCCGCCCGAACACCAGATAGCGGCTATCTCTGGTAAAGGCGGTGTTGACATGATAGGTAGGCGTGTTGTTGATCACGCCGCTGGTGGTCAGCCGCCGGGTATAGCGTCCTGTGAGCTGATCCTCCATCTCGACCGACTCGCTGAAGCGGTCGCCAACGTGCATGTGTGGATTCTCCTTTTCGCTCATAAATCTGTCTCAGTGGACCAGCGCCCAGATGTGTGGCCCAAAGACCAGCACGCCGATCACCGCCGCGCCGATGGCGGAGATCAGCACCGCGCCGGCAGCGACATCCTTGGCGTCGCCGATCAGCAGGTTGAACTCGGGCTTGGTGGCATCCGCCAGAAACTCGACGGCGGTGTTCAGCGCCTCGGCGGTCCAGACGGACATGATGGCCAGCACAACCCAGCTCCACTCTGCCGGGGTGATGCGAAAGTAGAGCCCTGCCACGGCGACAACGACCGTCGCCACCGCGTGAATCCAAGCGTTCTGCTGCGACTGGATCATGACCCAGACGCCCCTGATGGCGCAGCGAAAGCTGCGCACGCGCAAAGCGATGCTAAAGGATCTCATCTCACTTGACCGTCTCGTCCAACGGGCGTCCCAGCGCCTCGTATAGCCGGCGACGGCCCTCCTTATCATGGCGCAGCTCCTGATGCGCGTACATGGCCACATCCACCGCCAGCTCTTGCGGCACGACGATCACGCCGTCGCCATCGGCCACCACCACGTCGCCTGGATGCACCAGCACGCCGCCCACCTGCACCGCCACGTTGTGCGCGTCGTAGCAAATGCGCCCCTGCACTATGCTCTGCGACACTATCTTGGACCAGAAGGGAACCTGCTCCAATATCAGCTCGTCGGTGTCGCGCACGCCGCCGTTGGTCACATAGCCCACCGCGCCGCGCGCCACCCCGGCCAGCGAGTTGTTGGAGCCCATCAGCCCCACGTCAATGCCACTCTGGTCAATGACGATGAAATCGCCCGGCTCGATCTCTTGCATCCAGGGGTAGGTGCAGACATTGCCATAGTACCAGCGCACCCACTCGGTATATTCGGTGGGCGACATCTTGGGGACACTTCCCTGAAAGGGCAGGTAGCGCGCCGTGCGCGCGATGCCAACGACGCGGGTGCGATAAAGCGGGCGGATGTCGGGCGACATGGAGCCATAATGGTGCATCATCAGCCAGTCCATGCCGTCACGCACGTCGGCGACGCGCAATCCCCGGTAGAGTGTCAGCAGCTCCTCTCGCCTCTCCTTGCCGATCATCATGCCTCCTTGCAGTTGCTCATAAGCGTATGGGGCGAACGACGCGCCTCAGCGCATCTCCAACAACAGGAGCGCCGCTATCGCCGCCGTCCAGTGATAGTCGCGGATCGAGTCCATCTTGCGACGGATATCATACGGTTCCTGATGCGGCCCCTTGCGGTCGCACAGGGGCGGCGGCACCTCGTCCCTGGCGTCGTAGAACTCGAACAGGACGCCATACCGTTCATAGTACTTGGCCACATGCTGCAACGTCTTGTCCGCCAGCCACTGCGCCAGCTCGTGCTCGCCATGGCGGCGCAGGCCGATGATGATGAAATAGTTCAGGTTCAGCCACGTGGGCCCGCGCCACATGTCGGTGGAAAAGGCCGGCTCCGAGAGGGCGAGACTGGGCACGGGGAAGGGTGCGGCGAACGCGGCGGGATCTTGCAGCCAGCGCGCAAGGCGGCGCAGATGTGCCACAGGCAGATCATCCAACAACAGCGGCATAAAGCCACTGGCCGCCTTGATGCCCGTGAAAGCGCCCTCCATGGTGCGGTCAAAGTAAAAGCCATTCTCCTCGTCCCACAGCTCGCGATGCACGGCCGCGGAGGTGCGACGCGCACGCGCCGCCCATGCAGCTGCCCGCCCGGCATCGCCCAGCGCAGCGGCGATCCGCGCCACATAGCCCATATCCACCGCGGCCCACACGGAGAAATCCACCGCATCCAGCGGCACAGCCGCATCAAAGCGGGCCGAGTTATCCAGCCCCGACTCGCCGGAGCGCGAGCGCACATTCCCCTCGATCCACCACTCGAGTAGGCCGTTCTGGTTGCGGTCGCGGTGCGCCAGGTCCCATGTCAGGTACGCCTCCAGCCGCGGCAGGGCGTAGGCGAGCGTCTCCCTGTCGCGCAGGACCTGATAGTTCTCCCAGACGCCCCACGCCAGGAGCGGTGGCTGGGTGATGTGCGAACGCCAGCCGGAAACGCTGGACTGGTGCGGGATCATGCCATCCGGCTGCTGCGTGTCTAGCACACCCTTGAGGAAATCCCACGCCACACGCGGGTGAAAGCGGTTCATCGCCAGCGAGTGAAAGACCGAATCCCAGAGCCACATGTCCTTGTGCGGCACGCGGTCCGGCGTGGACCAGGTCTGCTGCATTGCCCCCTCCGCCGCCAGCGTGTTCACCTTCATCACGCTAAAGCATTTTTTCAGCAGGCGATCCGCGTTCGCCGACGCTATGGTCGGCACGACGGCAAAGCTCGCCAGGCGCGCCGCCGCCACGTCCCACACATCCGCCTCCAGCCCAGCCAGGGCGCGGGCCTGCGCTTCCGCCGCCGTGCGCCCGTAGGCGAGCGCGAACCGTGTCCCTCGCGCCGCCAGCGCGACCGCATCGCCATGCGCCTCGTCCGCCGCCACCCAGACGCCATCAACTTCTGCTGCCGGCGTCCCATCCTCAAAGCGCAGGGTGAGCAAGGCATCCTCCGGTGCAACGCCGACCAGCGTGTGCCATGCCGCGTAGGCCAGCAGCAGATCGCCGCACGGCGTCTCGACCGCCAGCACGTCGCCGGTGGCGATGCGCACCGTGCCCGGATGGGCCATCCTCACCTCCAACAGGCGCTGCTGCGGGGTGTGAATGAGCAGATCATACCGTGCCCGCCCATAGGTAGCCACAAAGCCGGAGGCGGCATTCGTCTCCCCATCCAGGCCGGAGAAGGCAAAGAGCGCGCCTTCGCCCCACACATCGGGGAGATGGGCGTACTGGGCCAGAAGATCAGAGATCACAGGTTCGCTCCTTGTCATGACAGCGGCGCGCCTTCACAGGCGGCAGAGCGCCGCCAGAATAGGCTCGCCGCGCGCGAGGATGAGCCAGACAAAGCCGGCCAACTCCAGCAACACGCCGCCCGCCGTCATCATGATGGTACCGAATTCCAGGCCGTTCCACGCCGGTGGCTGACGCCAGTCGCCCCGCGCAAAGCGGCGTGCCTGCCAGAGCGCCAGCGGCGACAGGAGGACCAGCGCCACCACCGGCAACGGTGGCACGCCTGCCCAGATAACAACGGGGATCGCCAGAAACGCCACGAGCAGCGCGCCGTTATGCAGCCAGGCGCCGCGGGGGCCACCGAGCCGCACGAGAATGGTGCGTTTGCCCGCCGACGCATCGCCCGCCGCATCGGGAAAGTCAATGGCCAGCGTCAGCGCCAGCATCAACCCGCAGAGGGGTAACGACGCCAGCACCGGCAACCATGCCAGTTGGCCCACTTGCAGGTAATAGCCGACAAGTGGCACCAGCGGCAGGCCGATCGCCACCATCAGCTCACCCCAGCCGCGATGTTGCAGGCGCAGCGGCGGGCCGCTGTAGCTCCAAGTAGCCAGCAACGCCACCGCCACGAGCGGCCATGTCCACGGCCCCGTGCGCAGCGCCAGCGACAGATAGAGCGTCAGGCCAACCGACAGAGCCGCGCAGGTCAGCGAGGAGATCAGGGCGACACGCGGCGGCAAGCGGCCTTCCACCAGCACGCGGCTGCCCCCGGAAAAGCGCGTTGGGGTGCGATTGGCACGGTCCGCCGCCAGGTCAAAATAGTCGTTGCCGAAGTGCGTTACTAGCTCGGTGGCCACAACTGCGGCCATGCCCACCCAGAAAGCCCCAGCGCGGAAGGGCGCGCCGACATAGCGCGCGATCAGCGCCCCTAGCAGATAGAGGCTCGATCCGCTGAAGAGAAAATGCAGACGCCCCAATCGCGCCAGCGCCGCCAGCCGTGCCAGCCACCGGCCCATAGCTTTCTCCTCCCTCGCTGACTTTTGCATTCTACTCGCTTGTCGCCACGGTGTAAAACAGGGGCCGCGCCACGCGGCGAATCAGTACCGGCCGTAGGTGCGCGCCGTCTCGATCATACGATAGATATTCGCCTCTGGCGTATCGCGGCCGCACTGGTCGCCGGTGGAGAGGATGAATCCGCCGCCCGCGCCCGCATCATCAATGGCTCGCTTGGCGGCACCCGCCACATCGTCCGGCGTGCCCAACAGCATGACCGTCGTGGTATGCAAATTGCCCATCAGGCTCAGCCTATGGCCGAACTCGCGCTTGATCTGCGCCAGATTGCAGTCGCCCATCGGCGGTATCTCCAGCGGGTTGATGCTGGAGAGGTCCGACTCTTCGGCGGAGATCTTGACCAGCTTGTACTCCGGGCCGCAACAATGGATCTGACTGGGGATGCCCGCCTCACGGCAGATGGCGGTTACTGCCTGCAGAGTGGGCAACGCCAGCCGACGAAAGATCGGTTCCGGGTTTGCCAGCATAAAGCCAGAGATGCCGATCAGCAGAAAATCGGGGCGCGGCGTGAGCTGCACGATCTCGCGCGCACGGCGCACAATGCGCTCATGCTCGAGCTGGCAGTCGGCGATCACCTGCGCCGGGTCGTCATAGTACTGATAGATGCGGTCCACGTCGCGCACGCTGAGGCCGGGCAGCCCAACGGACAGCCCGACGACGCCGGCGTCACCCATGGCAGCATAGGCCTCGGCAAAGGCCGCCGTCCCTTCCCATTCCTGCCGCGGGTGGACATCCACCCAGTCGCTGGGCGCGCCTTCCGGCAGCCCTGCCAAGCGCAGCGGTATGCCGCGCGTCGGGGGATTGTCAATGTAATAGACGTTGCAGTCGTCGCGCCACTCCATCACCCCGTCCACGGTGCGGTGAAAGCGCGTGTAGATGCGGTCCGGCGTCTGCTTCACGATGGCCTGCTGCCATTCAGGTTCGCGCAGGCGTTCCTCGCGATCGCAATCCAGCTCGACGCCGATGCTGGGGAGCCAGCCATCAAAGCCAAAGTGCCGCACGGCGTTGATATATGCCTGCCAGAGAGGCGGATCCTGATAGAGGTAAATGTCCCAAAACGGCTTGCCGGTGAGCCGGCAGGGGATCATGTTGGACATGTCGGGCGCCACCGGCACGCAATCCGGCTGCCCGCCGCGCATGGCAACGAGCATGCGCTCTTTAGCGGTCATGGTGCGCATAGAGTGATCACCTCGGTGAGAAGGTAGAAGCGCGTGCAGTATAGCATGTTTTGCCGGGGCGATCAACCACCTACTCGCGCACGGAGCGGCGAGAGAGGTGACTGTGGATGATCTTCCAATCGCTCCCCTTTTTGAGAAAGAGCAGCGTGATATAGCTGGCATTCAGCGGGTGCGTCGCCAGGGCCTCGCATGGCACGAGGCAGTAGGCCACCTCCAGCGAGAGAAAGTGCACCCGCACATGGCGCGGCCTGACACGCACGGTGGGTGGGGCTTCCGCCGCCGCATCGCTAGCGCATGGCCGGCGCACGCGCGGGCTGACCGCATACACCTCCGAAAAGCGGGGATCCTCCAGCCAGTAGAGGCGGCGCAGCGCAGTCACATCCCCCCGCAGGCAGGCGTTGACGTATTCATCTACCAGGGCCAGGATCTTTTCCTCTGCTGCCATGTGCCGGATTCACCTCAAGAGTGCGAATGGATGCGAACGCAGAACGCATGATGTGAACAACGCGCCATGGGAGCGGTCGCGCACGATTCACAAGGCCATTGTAGCATAGCGGCCCGCGCGCCAACGGGCGGGATCGCTTGGATTTGGGTTGGGATTTGGTTAGCAGGGTGGGCCGCCGGCGGGCAAGCGCGAAAAGGGGGGACATTGCCGCGTCCCCCCTCTGGGGTGCGCCCCTATGCCGCCCCTGTCGTTCCAGGGAGTGCAGCCATCGTTGTCATTCCGAGGAGCGCAGCAACGAAGGAATCCCCACTTTAGTCCTCGCGCTCGCCCCGGATAAAAGCCTCGGTCAGGCGGTACGCCTCGTCGTCGCTGAACTGGCGCGGCGGATGCTTCATAAAGTACGCGGATGCGGAATAGAGCGGGCCGCCGATGCCGCGATCCAGCGCCAGCTTGCAGCAGCGAATGGCGTCAATGCCCACGCCAGCCGAATTAGGCGAATCCTCCACCGACAGGCGCAGCTCCAGGTTCATGGGCAAGTCACCGAACTGCCGCCCTTCCATACGGATAAAGCACACCTTGTTGTCCTTCTGCCAGGCCACCCAGTCGCTGGGGCCGATGTGGATGTCCTCGCTGTCGAGGCGGATTCGCGTCTGGGACTGCACCGCCTCCGTCTTGGATTCCTTCTTGGAGTAGAGGCGACTGCGATCCAGCATGTTGAGAAAGTCGGTGTTGCCGGCGGTGTTGAGCTGGTAAGTATGCTCCAGCTTGATGCCGCGCAGCTTGAACAGATGGGTCAGCACGCGATGCACAATGGTCGCGCCGAGTTGCGACTTGATGTCATCGCCGACGATGGGCAGATTCGCCCGCTGGAAGCGCAAGGCCCACTCGGCGTCGCTGGCGATGAACACGGGGATGTTATTGACCAGGGCGCAGCCGGCCTCCAGCGCGCACTCGGCGTAGAATCTGGTGGCCTCCTCCGAGCCGACCGGCAAATAGTTGCAGAGCACCTCGGCGCCTGTCTCTTTCAGGTGCCGCACCACCTCCTCCTTGGTTGGCTCGGGCGCATCGGCCACCACAAAGGCATACTGCTCCGGGTAATGGCGCATGTGCGGCGCAAAGCCATCCAGCACCTTGCCCATGCGCACCACCGTGCCGGTCGCCGGCACGTCGGGGGCAAAGCGAGCAGTGCAGTTCGGCAGCGCCCAGATCGCCTGCGCCAGATCCTGGCCCACCTTGCGCGCGTCAATGTCATAGGCGGCGACCACCTCGATGTCGCCCGGGCAATAACCGCCCAGGTCATAGTGCATGAGGCCGATGGCGTCCTTGCCAGCGCCATTGCCATAGTAGTGGATCCCCTGCACCAGCGCGCTGGTGCAGTTCCCCACGCCCGCGATTGCGACCCGGATCTTGTCAGCCATAGACTCACCCTCCTTAGCGTTTTTGCACACTTGATGCACAATTGTGCAATTATACAGCAAAAACACCGGAAAGGGAAATCCGGTGCGAGCGCCTGCGTACCATCCGCTTCTCCGACCTGCGCCAGATCTTGCCCACATGACGCCGGGCATGATATAATGCTGCGCAATACGATAGAACAGGGAGGCCGTGGATGGCACACCGTAACTTTTCCGTGATCGACTACTTTGACCGGCGCACCGCCGGCTGGCAGCCGCTGCTCTCGTTTCGGGGCACGACCCAGGCCGAGTGGCAGTCCTGGCACACGGCAGCGCTGGATAAACTGCTGGAACTGCTGGGCGACTTTCCGCAGCCGGTGGACCTTGCGCCAGAGGTGATCTATGCAGTGGAGGAGGATGGGCTGATCCGCGAGCGCGTGATCCTGGATACAGAGGAGTTCATGTCCATGCCCTGCGTCGTGCTGCGTCCGGCAGATATGCCAGCCAATCGCCAGGGGCGCGCCATCATCTGCTCGCACGGCCATGGCCCCTATGGCAAAGAGCCGGTGGCCGGAAACCGCAGCACACCCGAGCTGCGCGCGAGCATCGCGATGAATCACTATAACTACGGCGAAGAGATGGCGCGGCGAGGATATCTCACGATCTGTCCCGACCTGCGCGTCTTTGGCGAGCGCGCCGATGGAGGCAACCCCTTCCCCGGGCGCGACCGGTGCAACGTGCATTTCATACGGGGCGCAATGTTGGGCATCTACACGTTGACGCTCAACATCTGGGATATGAAATGCTGCGTTGATTACCTGCAGACGCGCCCCGAGGTGGACCCGGAGCGGATCGGCATGATGGGGCTATCACAGGGAGGGACGATGACCACCTTCACCGCCGCCGTCGAGCCGCGCATCAAGGCGGCGGACATCATCGCTTATGTCAATCCGTGGGCCAGGTTCCGGGGCAACAACTGCGGCTCGCAGATCGTGCCGAACATCTTCAAGTATTTCGACACCCATGACATCGCCGGGCTGATCGCCCCGCGCCCCCTCCTCCTGGAGATGGGCGTGCACGACACCTGCTTTCCCATCGAGGCTATGCTCAAGGGCTATGAGGGGGTGCGTCGGATCTATCGCGCCGCCGGCGCCGAGGATCGGCTCTGGGCGGATGTGCATCCCGGCGAGCACGCCTTTGCCGCAAACTTGGCGTACCGCTTTTTCGACGCATATCTCTAGTGTGCAAAAGGAGATCAGCATGAAAGAGGTCAAGCTCAGCATCGCCGAGGCATCATCGGCGGCAGGCATCCAGCAGGCGATAGACGCGCTGGGCAGCGCGGGAGGCCGCATCGTGCTGCCAACGGGAGAGATCACGCTGGACCGTGGGCTGCAACTCCGCTCCCACGTGGAGCTGGTGGGGCAAGGCCCGGATACGCTGTTGCGCCACGCGCCGGGCCGCATCTATCCCCTCTCTGGCTACCACAACTATGGCATGTGCGACGTGCCCCTGCTCTACACCGATGGCCTGCAGCCGGGGATGACGGTCGCCATCCGTGACAACCGGAATCGGGGCTTTTTCGAGACCTTTGCGCGCATCACATGGATAGACGGCAACTGGGTGGGGCTAGATCACGGCATCGAGGCGGATTATCTGGCGGATCAGGAGCCGGTGCTGGTAACCAGCTTCCCGCTGATCTATGGCTTGGACGCGGCAGAGGTGGCGGTGCGCGACCTGCGGCTGGACGGCAACCGCGAGGCGCAGCCTGCCGGGATACTGGCGTGTCGTGGCGCGGCGGTCTATTTCATCCGCTCTCACCACATAGAGGTAAGCGACGTGGACGAGAGCGGCTTTTACGGCGAAGGGCTGGGCTTTCAGATGTGCCACCACGTCGCGATCCGCCGCTGCCGCTTTGCGCGCAACCTGGGAAATGGCTTCCACCCGGGCGCGGGCAGCACTGCTGCCCTCTTTGCCGATTGCGTCGCCGAGGAGAACGCACTGGCGGGCTTTTTCTTCTGCGTGCGCGCCAACCACATCACGGTGCGCGATTGCGCCTTCCGGCGCAATACGGCGGCCGGCGTCTCCATTGGCACGCGCGACTGCCATAACCTCATCACCGACTGCGAGATGTCCGACAATCTGGGGCCGGGCGTGCTCGTGCGCGGCACAGCGCGGCCGGTGGAGGTGCACTCCATCCGCATCGCGGGCTGCCGCATCACGGGGAATGCGCGGGACACTGGCAAGGCGCAGGTAGACATCCTCGGCAGCGCGCACGATATCATCCTGGAGGGCAACCGGATCGCCGGCGAACTGGAGAAGGAGCGCGCCGGCGTATTCGTCGCGCCGACCGCGCATGGCATCTGGCTGGCAGATAACGAGATCGCGTCGAGCTTTCCCGCCGTGATCGCCGACAGCGCCGGCCTGGCGACGGAGCGACCCGCCTTTGCGGCGGGGATGGATGCGGCGGAGCCGGTCCACTTCCGCCACCTGCCGGTGTAGCGGCACATCGCTACCGCGGCACCTTGTATATGCGCACAGTGGGGTTGTGCATCGGCGCGGATGGCCCGGTGAACTCTTTGACAAGCGTCCACTGCTGAAAGAGCGTCTCGTAGAAGCGCCTGTCCTGCGGGTAGCTGACGCGATCTACAAAGTAGCGGCCATACATGAAGGAGCTCACCACCACATAATCGTATGGCTTCTGGCGATAGTAATCCAGCGGGCGCTCCGAGAGGCGCCAGTACTTGTCGGCTCGGTAGCGCTTGGTGGTCGTGCCGGGCATCCACGAGAACTGGAGCGGCGGTGTGTATTCCTCGAACGCGATGCGCGAGCCGGTGGGGATGTTCTCCTCGATCCAGGCCTTGGCAATGGTGCGCGTGTCCGGCTGCGTGAGGAGGATGTTGTAGGCCACCTGCTGACGCACGGGGCCCGCAATCAGCAGCACCGCGACAACCAGCACTGCCGCGCCCTGGATGACAGCCGATAGCCTTTGCGGCAGACGTCCCCATGGGATGCGCGCCGCAATCGCACACAAAGCTGCATAGACAAGGCGTGCCGCCAGGACCGCCAAGAAGGGCAATAGCGGCATCATATTGCGCGCAAAGCGCACCCGCTGCGCTGCGATGAGCCAGTAATAGAGAAGCGGGAACAGGAGCAGCAGTGCGTCGCGCCGTGTGCGCTTCAGAATCGCGGCAAAGAGGACGCTCGCGGCGGTTACAGCGGCCAGCGCATGTCCCATCCCATCGTTGTATAGATAGAGGGCGAACCAACGCCAGTTATCCGAACCTTCCGCCCCCTGGTGGCCGGTGCGATAGTGTTCGATCTCGGCCTGCAGCCCCTTGCTAAAGGTATCATAGTCAAGTAGCGCGTACGGAGTGGAGATCAAAAAGCCGGCAAGGGCAGCCAACGGGACGAGGATCAGCGCCGGATCAACCAGCTCGTCCCAGTCGCGGCGGGTGGCAAGAAACGCCACGCCCGTCGTTACGACCACCAGCCCGGCGTTGTACTTGGCGCCCGCAGCGAAACCCGCCATCAGCGCGCTCAGCGTCAAGTAGCGGAGGGTGTGAGCCTCCAGGGCACGCGCGGCAAAGTAGAGGCAAAGCGCCACGAAAAAGGCCGCCGGCACGTCGGTCGTGATATAGTGCGAATGCTCGATATGCAGTGCCGTCGCCGCCAGGATGAACGCTGCCCAAAGCCCGACGCGCTGGTTGAAGAGCCGCCTGCCAATGCCATACACCACCGCCACCGTGGCCGTGCCGATCAATGCCGTGAGCAGGCGACCCGCCTGATAGATGATCCCCTGCCAAGCGAGCGAATCCAACGCGACCCCTCGCCAGCCCGCCCATGCTTTGGCAAGCGGGCGCAAGATCACGATCAGCAGAGTCTGCGCGTAGGTATAGAGCGTGGGATAATTGAACCAATGCGGGTTCAGATCGCCGGTGCGCTCGATCTGCAGCGCGCGATCAACGATCGCCGGCTCGTCCGGGTGATAGACATACGGCAGGCCAAAGCTTGTGCCATGAGCGCGGATGACGAAGGCAAAGAACAGGATAGCTGCCAGCAGCACCCAAACGGAGGAGCGCGCCATTCCGGGGCGGGCTCCTCCGTTTTGATGATAGCTCGCAGCCGACCGATCGGTGGGACTGCGCATCATTCACCTTTTCTAGACACGACCCAGGTCGCGGCTCATGCCCTTGGTCTGTTCGACGACGCCGGCGAGGGAGAGTTCCTCGGCGCGGTGGCAGGAGACGAAGTGATCGGGGCGCACCTCGCGCAGGTGGGGG
>JAIOAV010000049.1 GCA_019873665.1 Chloroflexota bacterium | reverse complement strand
GGCAAGATCGGCAGATCTTGTGGCAGCGATTGGAGCAATTTATCCAGCTCTTCACTCGGCGTATTCCAAAAGGATGACATTTGTCCTCCACACGATTCAGTAAAGCCAGGTTGATTAGTACCTCTGCCTCAAGTATAGAGATGGTATGCTAGATTCGCAATAGGAAAACGTTAGAGTCGTGTTAGAACACGGGCTTTTTCAGTCCTATGTTCCCATCGGCAGTCACCCGCGGACTGTTGCCGAGCATCATTCGGGGGAGCAGGGTTGCTGGCGCTCCTTCTCGGCGACCCGGTGCTCTGCGATTGAAAAGTGGCCGCTGTTCCCGCAACGACGCCAAGGGGAGTACGACCTGCTTATCTGGCGGTACACCAATTCAGCCTGGTGGTGGCATTCCCGGGCTGAAGGCGAGACAGGATGTGATGGGGGCCGCTTGTGGGGTTAGGCGGTTTCCTCGCGTCGCGCTGGCGGCTGCCATAGCCACATGGCGACTGCTGCCACAAAAGACAGCATGGCGCCAAAGAGGAACGGCGCGGATGGGCCGAACCCGTGCCACGCGCCAACTCCTTGCCAGAGGATGCCGGCGATGAGAGAGGCGGGGAGGTCGAGGATGCCCAGCACAGCATTGTAAGTGCCGTAGGCGGTGCCGCGCAGTGCCAGCGGCACGATGTCGGCGATCATCGCTTTGGCGGTGCCATATGCCAGGCCGTAGTAGAGGCCATAGATGGTATAGAGGGCCCATACCTGTGTTCCGTTTTGCGCCAGCGCAAAGCCGAGATAGATGGCAGCATAGACGAGCCAGCCACCAATGATCAGCGTGCGTCGCCCGATCCGATCCGAGAGGGAGCCGGCGGGTGTGGAGATGAGGGTGTACACGATGTTGAAAGTTACCAACATGCCCAACACGCTGATGACGTTTAGCCCGCGCTCTTGCGCCCGCAGCACGAGAAAGGCATCGGACGAGTTGCCCAGGTCGAAGAGGCCAACGATAAGCATAAAGACGAGGAATGGTCGGCCCAGGCCGGCAAAGGTGATGCGGGGCGCTTGCACTTGCCCCCGCCGCGTCACATCTCGCGCGCCGATGGCCAGCGCCAGCACGGCGAGGAATGCCGGGATCAGGCTGATGAGCACAATGGTGCGAAAAGTACCGGCATCCAGGCGCAGCCCGCCTGCCTGCGTTCGCCAGACGATGCCCAGGGCAATGAGCAGGCCGACGACGGCGCCGCCAGTGTCCGCGGCGCGGTGAAAGCCGAACGCCAGACCGCGCTGCTGCGGGGAGGTGCTATCGGCCACCAGCGCGTCGCGTGGCGCTGTGCGCACCCCTTTGCCCACGCGGTCCGCCCAGCGGATGGCGGCGACCACGCCCCAGGAGTTGGCGATGTAGAAGAAAGGTTTGGCGATGGCCGAGATGGCGTATCCGGCCACTGCCACCCACTTGCGCCCGCCGATCTTGTCCGAGAGCCAGCCGGAGAACAGCTTGAGCAGGCTGGCCGTGGCCTCGGCGACCCCCTCGATCAGGCCGATGATCGCCGTCTGCACGCCCAGCACGTTGGCGAGAAAGAGGGGCACGATGTTCAGCACCATCTCGCTGCTGATGTCCATGAAAAAGCTGGTGAGGCTTACTGCCCACACGTTGCGCGGCAGCGCGCGCAGGCCAAGGGATTCGCGTGCATCGTTCATAATTGCCTCCTTGAAGGTGATAATGTGTCATGAAGCGTTCTGCGAGCTACGTCAGGCCAGCCAACACTCGCCTCTTTGCTGTCTCCACTCTTCCAGGCCGGTCTCATGCCAGTGCCACGAGAGATCGCCGAGCGCGCCCGCGCCGATGGCGGCGGAGACGCGCTCGGCGGCCTCTTGCATCTTGCCGAGCCTCCTGCCGCCCAATTGGTACAACTCTCTGCCTATCTCACACACGCGCGGATGTTTCGTCGTTGCATCGCCGGAAAGCCAGTAGTAGCTGAAGCCGCACTCTGACCGATGGGTGGAGCAGCCCAAGTCCACAAGCTCCTCCACTAGGCGCTCGAACCGCGCGGCATCGCTGTCGTCGCTGGCATCCACCCAGGCTATCTGGTTCCAGAGCTCTGCCAAGAGGCCCTGAACTGCCAAAGCCCACGCGGCGTCCGCCAGTTGGACCGTGATAGCACATTTGCCCGGGTCTGCTGTGAAGATCGTCGCCTTCTTGACACGCAAGCCCCGTTCCCCAAAGCGGGCGGCGACCTGGGCGCAGAAGCCGTGTATCTTCTGTCGCAGTTGGGCTTCTACCTGCTGTGGCGACCGCCCCTGGGTTGAGACATCAGCGAGGATGACGATGTCTGTGCTTGGCACTATTCCCTCCTCCCTGCCGGATGGCAGTCAGGCCACAAGTTGATCCCCGGAAAGCTCGTCCATCGAGAATGGCTTGCCGTGCCCTGGATAGACAGTCCGAATCGCCAGAGACCTTAGCTTTGCGGCGCTGTGGAGCGCCGCATCGCGGTCATCCATGAGAGAGCCGAGGGCAGGCTTTTTCGTGTTCTCCATCAAGTCCCCACAGATCAGGTCGCCTGCGGCGGTCAGGATGCCAAGCGACCCCCGCGAATGACCCGGAATCGAAAACACCTGGGCTTGGAGGCCGTATGTGGAGAGCGTGGAGCCATCCTCCAGGAGTATATCCGGTGTGAACCGCTCTGCTCTGCCAAAGCCGAATAGCCTCGGGATCAAAGCTCTGAGGACAGCGTTGGGCTTGTGCCTATTCACGAACATATCGCCGGCCTCGGCCATGCGGGCGTCATCCGCGTGCATGGCTATCTTGCTGCGGAAGGCGGCGCGAAAATAGGCCGCATTGCCCGTGTGATCAAAATCGCCGTGCGTGAGAATGATAAGATGAAGAGCACCCGGCTGGCAACCCAATTTGCCCAGCTCTCGCCTGAGCATGTGCCGCACGTGCGAGGCTCCTGTGTCAATCAGGATATAGCCGTCTCCAGCCGGGAGCAGGTAGCAGTTAACCGAACCCATGCCCAGGGGAAGCGGAAGCGTAATCATGCTCATAGACTGTGCCATACACGATAACCTCCTATCGCGTGTCCTGGACCCGTCTTGGCCTACGGGCCGGCGTCTGCCACAGCGTGAACCCCCCCCCTTGCAGCGCGGGTTACGCAGCGCTCTATTACGGGCTATCGTGAAATGAGAACCCCCGAAGTATAGAGCATGCGCATGAAACTGTCAATTCAGGGGAATGGGCGGCATTGTAGCTTTGTGACCAGGCCACCTTGACATGGCTCGCGATGAACCTATAATGCCGTGAGTGATGCATTTCAGGCGAGCGAAAGACATCTACTTACCCGCGTTGACTGAGGGCAGTAGTCCAGGCATGCCACAACACGATAACCCCGCAGATCCCTTTGCCCGCTACAGTGAAAAGCCAGTGCCGCTGCGCCCCTTTGATCCAGCGGCGCTACAGACATTTGCCGCATACCGCCGGCGGCTGCTCGATTTGCTCGACCCGCAGGCGCGGGTCGAGCTGCGTGGCTCCACGGCGTTGGGCTTGCCCGGCAAAGGCGAGCTGGACATCACCGTCGTCGCCGCTGATCGCGATGAGTTTGCCCGTCACCGCGCCCGGCTGATGGCCGCCTATGGCGCGCCGGGCAGCGACGAGGCGGAATTCGTCCGGTTCAACGACGAGGCGGACGGGCGCGAGATCGAGATCATGGTCAAGCTGTCCGGCTCAGCAGGGGAGCGGATCGAGGCGGCCATCCAGCAGCGGCTGCGCTCCGACCCGGAAGCGCGACGGCGCTATCTGGAGCTCAAGGAGCGCTACAGCTACTCGCGGCGCGAGTATTACCGGCAAAAGGATCGCTTCTTTCAGGAGTTGTTGGCAGATCACCCCACACCATCCGTCAAGGAGGACATCATGCGTTTTGGAGAAGGCCCGAGGATCACCGATGAAGAGTTTTTGGGCGCGTTGGATCTGACTCGCCCCGGGCTAGAGGCAGTGCAGGCTGCCGCCCAGCGCGCAGACTGGCCCGCCGCCAAGGAGGCGTTCGCGGCGTATGTGCGGCAGCGCTCGGAGCCGATCTGGTTCTTTGACTGGCGCGCCCGCCCGCAAACGCCCCTACCCGCCTATGACACCGCCGAGGCGGACCGCATCGTGCGCAACATCCTGACCAGCGTCAATGTGGCGCACGACTATGGTCCTGAAGGTGACATAGACTGGGAGCTGAACCCCATTGACTACAAGGAGTGGACATGGCAGCTCTCGCGCCATCCCTTCTGGCCCAAGCTGGGTGAGGCGTATTGGGCCACGAGCGACGAGACCTACGCGCAGGCATTCGTCCGGCAGATGATGCACTGGGTCAAGCATGTGCCCCGCCCCGATGATTCCGGCAACCCCTGGCGGGAGGATCGCACCAACTGCTGGCGCACCATCGAATGCGGCATCCGCATGAGCTGGACCTGGTTCCAGGCGTTCTATCGCTTTCTCTCCTCGCCATCGTTTACGCCGGAAGCGATCACCACCATGGTCAAGAGCATGGTAGAACACGCGCGCCATCTGATGCAGTGGCCGCAGGGCGGCAACTGGCTGACAATGGAATCCAACGGCCTCTACCACGTGGGCATCATGTGGCCCGAGTTCAAAGAGGCGGCCACCTGGCGCGACACGGCCATGGCGCGGCTGCACCGCGAGCTGGATGTGCAAGTTTACCCGGATGGCGCGCAGGTGGAGCTTTCCAGTGGCTATCACCAGGTGAGCCTGCGCAACTTTGTCGGCGCCTGGCGCGTCGGCGACCTGAACCATGCCGATATCCCCGCCGACTATATCGCCAAGCTGGAGCGGATGTATCACTATGACCTCTATATGGCGATGCCGGATGGCCGCATGCCCGCGCTCAACGACGGCAACTACACCGAGATCAAGCCGTACATGGAAGAGGGCTGGCGCTTTTTCCCGCACCGCACCGATTTCCAGTGGGCGGCAACCGGCGGTCAGGCCGGGGCGCGGCCTACGGTCAACTCGCTGGAGTTTCCCTACGCCGGCCACCTGATCATGCGCAGCGGCTGGGACCGCGATGACCGCTACCTCTTTTTCGACGCGGGCCCCTTTGGCTACGGCCACCAGCACGAGGACAAGCTCAACATCATCCTCTACGCTTATGGCAAGGTGCTGATCGCCGATCCGGGGAACTATCCGTATGATAGCTCGGAGTGGCGCAAGTACGTGCTCTCCACGCGCGGCCACAACACGATCCGCGTGGACGGCAACGACCAGCACGAGCGAGGCAAGCCACGCTCCGCATATGTGGTGAGCGAGCCGCTGCCGCATACGTGGATCAGCGCCGATGCCTACGACTATGCTGCCGCCAGCTATGAAGATGGCTACGGGCCACAGTTCTCCGCCGAGCCTGCTGACCAGACGGTGGCGCATCACCGCAAGATCCTCTTTGTCAAGCCAGATTTCTGGCTGATGGCCGACTTTCTAACCTCTACGGATGAGGCAGAGCATGTCGCCGAGTCGCTGCTGCATCTGGATGTGCCGAAAGCGACGGTAACCGCCACCGGCATCCAGACGCACGATGCCAACGGGCCGAACCTGGCGGTGCGTGTGGCTGCCTCCGAGCTATTGCACAAAGAGATCGTCAGCGGACAGACGGAGCCGGTGGTGCAGGGGTGGATCCCACGCGGCGGGCCGTACGAGGTGCAACCGATCCCCACGGCGGTATTGACCGCCAAGTGGAAGGGGACGATGGCGCTGGCGTACATCTTCTGGCCGCAACCGCCAGGCGCGCCGGACCCGATCAAGTCCTTCGAGCAGGTAGCTGTGCAGGCGCAAGACCCGGCCATCGGGTTGCGCTTTGCGACCAGGGATGGGCGCACCTTCCTCTATGCACAGCGGCATGGGAAGCACGGCCTGATGCGCTGGGAGGCGTTCGAGAGCGACGCGGAAGCGGCGCTGGTCGAGCTGCACGACACGCAGGTGGCGCATGTCATCGCCGCTGACGGGCAACTCGTGCGCCGGGTGGAATAGGGGCGAGCGCTCGGAGGAGGGTCGTCCACAGGGGGACACACTGCCCCCTGTTTTTGTTGTTGCGTCTCCGCTATCGCGGGCGCAGCGGCGTTGGGCTTACACCGGTGGCAAGAGTGGCGTGCCCCGCGGCAGAAATCGGCCCCGACCCGCCTGGCCGACAAAGCGCCCATCCTCCACGATCAGCTCCCCTCGTGACAGGACGTGCACCGGATAGCCGCGCACCGTCTGCCCCTCATACGGCGTGTAATCCACGCGTTGGTGGAGCGATGCGGCGTGCAGCGTTACCTCGCGTTGCGGGTCAAAGATCACGATGTCCGCATCGCTGTCAATGCCGAGCTGCCCCTTTTGCGGCCACAGGCCAAAGAGTCGCGCCGGGTTAGTGCAGCACGCTACCACCCATTGCGCCGGTGAAAGACGGCCCTGGTTCACCCCATGATGATATATCAGCGCCAGCCGCGTCTCCACGCCGGGGATGCCGCCGGGGATCAGTGTGAAATCGTCGCGCCCATGCTCCTTCTGCTCCTCGTAAAAGAAGGGGCAGTGGTCGGTGGCGACGACCTGTAGGTCGCCCGCCGCCAGCGCGTGCCAGAGCGCCTCTTGGTCGGCGGCAGTCCGCAGTGGTGGCGACATGACGTACTTGGCCGACTCGAAACCGGGGCGGTCGTATTCGTGCGCCGTCAGCGTGAGATAGTGCGGACACGTCTCGCCATAGATTCGCTGCCCGGAGGCGCGTGCGGCGCGCACCGCCGCCAGCGCCTCGCGGCAGGAGACATGCACAATATAGGCCGGGCAATCGGCGAGTCGGGCCAGCGCGATGAGGCGTGCGGTGGCTTCTCCTTCCATTATTGCCGGACGCGCCAGGGCATGGTAACGAGGCGCAGTCTGACCCGCGGCGCGGTAGCGCGCCGCTAGACGCACGATGACGTGGTGGTTCTCGCAATGCACGATCGGCAGCCCGCCGACGCGCGCCAGCGCGTCCAGGATGGCCCAGAGCTGGCCGTCATCCAACCGTAGCCCCTCATACGCCATATAGAGCTTGAAGGTGGGGCAGCCCGCCGCGATGAGGTCTGGAATCTCGGCCAGCGTGGCGTCGCGCGCGTCTGTCAGCGTGATGTGCAGGCCATAGTCCACTGCCACTTGCGCATCCGCCAGTGTGCGGCGCGCGGTTAACGCGTCGCGCAGCGACTGCCCGCGATTCGTGTCAGGAGGATCGGTGAAGTCGAGGAGGGTGGTCGTGCCGCCGCACGCCGCGGCGATGCTGCCGGTAGCAAAGTCGTCGCTGGACGTGAGGCGCAGCGGCCCCGCCGTCAGCGACATGTGCACATGCGGGTCTATGGCACCGGGCAGCACGAGCTTGTCGGTCGCGTCCAGTGTACGTCGCGCCTCCAGACGCGCGGCGATGGCCACGATGCGCTCCCCCTCGATCCCGATATCGGCGCGAAAGGCGTTCTCGCCGATAATGACCATGCCGCCACGGATGACCAGATCCATGCTCACATCCTCTCCGGTGCAGTCGGCCAGCGGTCAGGGCGTGCGGTAGTAAATCGTCAGCTTGGGACGCCACCCCACCTGGAGCGCCTCAGATGCGTAAAAGTCGTAGCGCGCGGTTGTCCCTGGCACCGACAGAAGGATCAGGCCATAGTTGGCCGCCGGGTCCGTCACCCACGCCTGCACCAGGTTGGTGATATTTAGATCGTACCATACATTGGGGGTCGAGACAACTGCCGCGGCGGACGCAGAGGCGGCGCGATCTACCAGCACGCCATCGGCGCCGGGCGCAGCCCAAGGCGTCAGGCGGGTGGCGTCATCCCATGTCGCCTCTTGCGCCGACCAGGGGCGAAAGACCCGGTACGCCTCGATGAGCAGCGGGTTGCCGTCGCCACTGTGTGGGCGGAGGCTTAGCCTGGCATCCACGATCACGGCATCGACGGGAACAACGCCCGTCAGGTCAAAGCGAAGCAGTGGGCGGCGCGCTGGCGTCGTGCCGATCCCCAGGCTCAGGTCGCCGGCAAAGCTCAGCTCCGCGCACTGCTCGGCGACGAGATACGTGTCGCTAACGCCCGTGTACCCATTCACGCCCTGCTGCAATTCCACCATGCCGGTGTAGACCGTCGGCGAGATGCCTCTTTCCGGGACGATGTGCGGCGCAACCTCCCCGGAAAAGGACAGCGTGCCAAAGTACGCCTGTCCGATCCGCGTGTCGTTTCCCTCCCAGATCAGGTACGTTTCCAGTGTGCCGCCATCGTCATCATCCCGCAGGCCAAAGTTGATGCCCATCTCGCTGCCGAGGGTCACCGGGTACTCGCTCAACGTGGTGAGCGGGATGGCGAACTCCATGTCATATCCCTGCCCCGGTCGCACCCGCGCCGCCCGCGAGATCGGCGGCGCGCTCCGGTCAAAGAGGAAGAACGCGCCATCCGGCCGGAAGGCAAAAGAATAGTCGTTCTCATCAGTATAGACGCGGTCATGGTTGCCGTCAATGCCGATCTCGATGCCATCATCCTCCCAGTATCGTACGCCGCTATCCACGACGATGCTGGCGTCCTGCACGCGGCAGGCCAGGTAGAGAAAGTGGTCATCCCAGCGCGCCCGGACCGTGAGTCGTGGGTCGGATGGTGGGACGGTGGCTCCCCAGCGATAGTCGGCGCTTTCCGAGTTCACGGTGAGCACACCCATATCGGACCACTCGCTCAGGTCGCCGTTCACCGTTGGTGGCGCTGCCACACGATACGCGACGAAAAAGCGGGGCGCGGCCGGTTCCGGGCCGGGACCCGGCCACTCCACTTGCCCGAACTGCCCAAAGACGTCCTCCAGATTGGCGACCCGCGTCGCCATCGCCGGGATCGTCAGCTCCATATTCGAGACGCGCGTCTCAATCGCCGCGCGTGTGGGAGAGGACATCCCGGTTGGCGTCGAGGTGGCGATGGGGGTTTGAACAGGCGGGAGCGTGCCAGTGCCCGTCGGCGACGGAGTGGCGGTCCATGTAGGCGTTGGCGGCACGGTCTGCGACGCTGTCGGCGTCGTCGTTGGCGACGCGGTGGGCTGCGACGTGGCGGTGCGAGTCGGGGTGGCGGTCGGTCCTGTCAATGTCGGCGTGGCAGTCGCAGCCTCATACCATATCTCGATACGAGGATGGAGGCAACTGTCTGCATGGTCGCGCGAGGCCAAGAGATACTCGCCCACCTGATCGCCGCGCGCGCGCAGCAACAGGCCATGGTTGCGGCCTGGGTCTGCAGCCCAATCCGCCACGAGGGCGGTCAGGTCGGCCACATGCCAGGGGCCGCCATCCGGCGTCAGCGTGATGGTGGCGGCTGCCGCCGCATCGCGGTCATTGGTGGTGTCGTTGGCGCCCGGGGCGGCCCATGCCACCGTGCGCGACGCCAACTCCCAGGTTGCCTCTGTCTCGCTCCAACGCCGCAACAAGCGATGCACATCCAGGCTCAGAGGCACGATACCCGGCTGCGTCACATAGAGCAACAGGCGGGCGCGCAAGATGGCGCTCCCTGGCGGCAATGCGGAGAGATCGAATTGCAACAGCGATGCCTTGATGTCCACATTCCGCACAGCGAGCTGCCCATCCAGGCCAAAGCTCTGGCCCGCGGCCCAGGCGTTCAGATATGTGTCCGCCACCGCACCTGCCGTCAACACCTCGCCCGTAGCTGGCTCGGCGGTGGGCGGCGCCGGGCGCACATCCTCCAATGCCCGATAATACTGCCCCAGCGGGCGCAGCGTCCACTCTGCCTCGTCATAGAGGTGGGTCGGCGTCCATCCCGCCGCGGAGCGCGCGGTTGTGAACCACGCCACGCGCGGAAAGCGCGCGCTGGCCGTGCCGCAGCGATACCAATCGAAGAAGGGACGCGCCAACGAATCGCGCACCCATTCGGAAGAGCCCTCGCTGCATGGATAGCCGATCTCGCTGATCCAGATGGGTAGTCCCCGTCCGCGTTCCAGCACCTGCATCTCGCTATAGAAGCGCTCCAAGGAGTCTATGCGACCCGGGACATAGCCGGGTGTGTAGGAATGGATGTGGATGCCGTCTAGCCGCACCGTCACCGTTTGCAGGAACTGCCGCATCCACGCCAGGCCGCTGTCGTCGTCGCGTGTGCCGCAGCACATGATCTTGGCACTGCTATCAGCACCGCGGATCGTGTTGATGATCGTCGTCGCGTGGCGCGCCGCATCTGTCGGACTGAGATTCGCCTGATCGGGGCGCTCCGGCTCGCTGAAGAGCAGCCAAGTGCGCCCGCGATAGCCCCGCGCATAGCTGGACAGGCACGACAGGCCGGTGCACGGCCCGCCCAGATACTGGCTCCCCTGCACGCCCCAGATCACCGGCACAAAGCGTGTGTCCGCGAGATAGCTCGGTTCATAGCCGCCGGTGAGCCACCAGGAGATGCCCAGCTCATCCAGTATCGCTTGGCGCAGGGCCGTATCAGATGGGGGAGAGGAGAAGAACACACCTTTCCAGTACGGTGCGACGGCGCTGGCGTTGAGGGGCTCGCTCCCTGGTGCAGCGGCAACGCTGGGGACCGCGTCCACCTTCTCCGGTTGCTGCCTGCACGCCGCGAACAGGGCAATGCATGTCAGCAGCACCAGTGAGATGCACGTCTGACACCATCGCCCCCCCTTGCCAAGCATGGCAAATCTCATCCTCCGCTCCTCACCGTGCTAATTGGGCAGCGCGCCAAACTGCCGTAGGATCGCTTCGATGTTCCTGAGCATCTCTTCCAGGTCACGCACGCGGCGATCCAGCGCCGCCGCCTCGTCCGCTGGCGGCAGGATCGGAGTGCTAGTGGGCACCAGCGTCCGCGTCGGGGTGGGCCCGCCGATCGGGGTGGGGGTGCTGGAAACCTGCCGCAAAATAGTCAGGAGCCGTTGGATGCGTTCCTCTAACGTGAGGATCTGCGCTTTGAGCTGGGCGATTCGCTCGGTCAGCTCAGGCGTGATGGTCGGCGTCGGGGTAACAGTCCGCGACGCCGTAACAGCCGGCAGTTTGGTCATCGTGGGCGTAGCGGTCACTGGCATCGTCGGCGTGGGCGCGAGCTGCGTCCATGCCAGCAGCAGGCGCGGGCGCAACTCTGTGAGCGGGTTGTTCACCGTTACGACGCGATGTTCTACCGATATGCCGCCGCCACCATGCATTACCAGGCCATAGTTCGTCGCCGGCTGGCTCACCCACGCCTGCACCAGCGCCGTTACCGGCACATCTATCCAGACGTTCTGCGCGCGGAAGGTGAAACTCGCATCCGCCTGCGCCAGGTAGTCAACCCCCGCGCTGCGGCATCCCGCCGTGCCCCAGGGATCGTTCAGACGCGCTCGCTGCCAGGTGGCCTCTGCCGGCTGCCACGGGCGCAGCACGCGATGGACAGTAACTGGCAGCTCGTGCGCGCCCGCCTGGATGACATAAATCCGCAACGTCGCTTCCAGCACCGTGGCTGTCGTGGGGATGGCGGACAGGTCGAACTGCATGAGCATGGACATTTCGGATGGCCGAACACTGGCGGTGTAGCTTGTGCAATAGTTGCCGTTGATGTCCCAAGACGTGATGTATGTATCCTCCAGTGGCAGGATAGTGAGCGAGCTTGGCGTCGGTGACCGGGTGGCGCTGGGCGAGGGCGTTGCCGTTGGCGACCGCGTCATAGTCGGCGTCGCTGTGGGCGGAATCGCGGATGTAGCCGTGTGCGGCGGTGTCATGGTCCGGGAAGGCGTTGTCGAGGGTGTGGGCGTCGTCGGCGCGATCGCTGTGCGCGTGGCTGTGGATGATGGCACGAGCGTCGCTGAAGATGTCGCGGTCGGCGACGATGAGGCTGTCGGCGATGGCGCGACCGTGGCCGTGTGGGGCGAAGTGGATGTCGGCGTTGGCCCGTCGGCGGCGAGACGCAGCACGCCGAATCCCGCCGCGCCGTTGTAGGTGTTGTTGCCCTCCCAGATCATATATGCGTCGTAGAGTCCGCCGTCATCGTCATCGCGCACCCCGATGGTGAAGCCGATCTCGCGCCCCACATAGCCATAGGGCGCTCCCAGGTGTACTGTGGGGATGGTTACCTCTATGACATAACCATCGCTCACGGTGCGGATCCCGAGCCGGATGCCGGCTAGGCCGGTGGCGGTTGCCATACCGCGATCCGTCAGGTAGCCATCCGTGCGGATGGTGTACTGGTGGTCGTCTGCGCCGTAGGGGTTCAGGTTGTTTCCGCCATCCAGAGCGAGCTCGATGCCATCGTCGTGGTGAAGCTGCGTGCCGCTATCCACTACCATGCGGTCATCCCGCACAGATACGCCAAAGTACAGGTGCTCACTATCCCAACGGCTACGCAACTCGGCGCTCAAGTCTATGGACGAGTCAATGACACCGGTTACAAAGGCGACGGTCGTTGCGTCTACGATCAGCGTGCCGTCCGCGGTCCAATCGCTCAAATCGCCATCCATGACCGGCGGTTGGTCCACACGGTAAGAAAGGACCTCTCGCCGCAACGCCGTCTGCATCTCCAGCAAAGCACCTGCGGACGCTGCCGCGGCACTCTGCCGGGTGGCACTGCGGTCATCTCCGGCGCGATAGGAGAGCAGTGCCAAGGCCAGCACACACGAACCGAGAATGGCAATCGCGAGTAGCCTTTTCACCCCCCAATGCCTCCTTGTGCCAGTCTCCACTCTCTAGGGGCTACTGAATTGCGAAAAGATGCGCAGGATCTTCTGGAAGCGCTCCTCCAGGCTCTGCGTGCGGTCTTGCAGGTCCTCCACCCGCTCCACAGGCAGATTCGGCGGTACCATGGGCGTAGGTGCAGGCATGGGCGCGGCGCGTCCCTCCGCCTCCAACAGAAACATGTGAAAATAATCGTTACCATCCCCGTTCGAACTCAGGAGGAGGTCGACGCTCTCTGGCATCCCGTTGTTGAGGTACATGTCAGAGATGCGCCACACGGCCGCTTTCCACTGCTGCGTATCGGTCTTGCGTATCGTGCGCTCTTGGCGTCGCCCGGCGTAATCGGTATAGGCGAGCGTCCAGGTGTCGGTACCCTTATCTAGATAGATGACCGTCGCTGTGTAGACCGCCGTGCCGAATGGCTCTGTGACGGGCAGGTTGCCCCAGTATTGCCAGCCATCGTTGACATCGAGATAGATATAGGGATCGGAAGGCTCGTTGGTACGGCGAAAGGCATAGTAGCCATAGAGCTTGGCGCGCACCGTTTCTTTGATCGTCGTGCCGTCTTCAGACCAGGGATAATCCACGTTGAAATCGGGCAACAGCGCCGGGGGCACCTCCTGGTAGTAGCGACTGTAGATATTCGGGAACACCGGGTCGCATTCGTCCGCGCCGCGCGTCGGCGGCTGGACCAGCGGCAGCGCTCGCCCGCCGGGGGCGTCCTTGCGGTGCAGCCAGAACTCCCAGTCGCGCCCTTCTTCCCCCCAGTCCCACCGCTGATACGGCAGACAGCGTCCGGCGCTGATCAGGCCATAGTCGCGCGGCCATTGCGTGTCGCGGAAGAGGATCCAGACGCCGGGCGAGTTGCTCAGCGAGCGCCCCAGGTAGCGATCCACAAACTCCCATTGGTCATAGCCATGCAACAGCCCCGTGAGCCGTGCCAGGACATCCAGGATGTCCCACCCGTTCGCGTCGTAGGGCAAGTCGAAGAGATCGGCATGATGCGCCAGGCCGTTCATGGTGGACCAGTACACCTGCCAGGGGTTGGCGGCAAAGGCGTGCTCGAAGGCGATGGGTGTCGTGTCGCTATAGGGATTCACCGTCTCCATCTTGCCGCATCCGAGCACATCGTATTCGCCGCGCATGTCGTAGGTCAGCGAGTTGTGTTTGATGCCGACGCGCACCGGAAACGACGAGGCGATGGCGGACGTGTCGCGGCGCAGACACCCGCCACCGGTGTTGATAATGTATACCGGTTTGGTGGGGAAGGCTTTGCGGTAGATCGGCAGGACCCGATCGCGCACCCATGTGAAGAAATCGCCACCGCCAAAGACGTACGTGCCGCAGCCAGTATATAGACTCTTCTCGACAACCGTTTCGCCGTAGAGGCCGGTCGCGATCCAGACCGAGTTGATGCGTGGGTCATCGTTGTAGCGTGCGCCCAGCGCCATCACCATCTCCTCGAAATACTGCCGCCACGTGGCATTTCCCCACGCGGGCGCGGCCAGTGGCGGGCAGGAACCTTCGCCGTCCGGGTCTATGATCTGGCCGACGAGGCGTCCGTTCAACGTGGGGGAGCCGGAGATCTTGCGATAGACCCACTCGGGGGTGTTATCTGCGCCCGGCTCGGGGAACACCTGGATCGTGATGGCGATCGGTTTGCTGATCACCATGCCGTTGCGCAGCGTGACCGTGTACTTGGTGGATCTGGCCAGATATTCCTCGATCGGCGCCCAGTTGAACTGGCCGGGACCGGTGTGAATCTGGTACCAGCTCCAGTTCGCCCACCCGCCCAGCGGGCCGTACGTGGCGTCCACCGCGGACCAGTCCAAGTTGCTGTGATCGTTCATCACATAGACGATCGGCACCGGAGAAGGGTAGCCGACCGGAAAGTGCCCATCATAGACCAGTGTGGGCGGGGCCTCGCCCTGCCCCACACCCGTTGCAGGCACTGGAGTCGGCGTAGCCTCTGGCGTCTTTTCACATGCCACAACTAACAACCAAAAGCAGCAGAGCGCAGGCAGGATGGCCACAAGAAGTTGCGCGGGGCGCCTGGGCTGTTGGCCGATCCCTCGTTCGTTGTCTTGTCGCATGTGTCGGATCTCGCAGCTTCGGATTGTAGAGGCGCGCGCCGATGCACAAGATGTCGGCGCAAGGGGCCATATAGCCTCAGGTCTGCGAGCATGGCGCCATCCAGCAGGGGCGAGGATGAAGGGATGATGATTGGCCATCGCGAGCGCGATCGGCTGACGCTTGCCGGTGGCGCGTGCAGACAGAGGCCGCAGCGGCGAGCGGCGCGGGGGAGCGCCTGTGCATGGCCGCTTACAGATTTCAAGTAACTAATATATCATAAAACGGCGGGGTTGTCAATTTGCCATCCGGCTTCTCGAGCCTTTTGCCGTCTGCTGCCCATGGCGTGGGGGTGATGCGCCGGCTTGCGCTGCGATGCCGAGGACAGCCGGAGGCGCAGATGCCCTTCCGGCGCGCGGGGCTATTGCGGGATGGGGATGATGTCCTGATCCATGCACCAGACCTCGCCGGCATAGTCAAAGCTGTATGCGCGCAAGGTGATGTGATCGGCATAGACATCCACAAGGACATAGTTGTACACCTTGACATAGACTGCTTTTGGCCAGTTGGCTGGCCAGTACTGCTGGTCGCTGAGCGGTGCGCCACCACCCGCGGCAACGATGTATGTGATATTGTCACCTGGTGGCTGCAGGCGCTGGTAGCTGTGATCGTGCGATGTAAGGACCACCAGCGCCAGCGGATGGTTGTGCAGCAACGGCCCATAGTATGCGCGCGGCGCGACATTTGCCCACGACTTGCCCAGGCTATACATCGTTTCGTGCATAAAGGCGAATAGCAGCTTTTGGGGGTTCGCTTCTAGGTCCTGACGCAGCAGCTCTATCTGCGTGATGAATGACATCTCGCCGCCATAGTTGTCCAGGCCGACAAAGTGCACTCCATCAAAAGGGGCGTCGGCAAAGGCGGGGCCCACGATGTCAAAGCTATAGTTGCGCCCGCCCTTGGGCAGATAAGAGAAGAACTGAACATATAGCGCGGAATTCGCCGGATCGAGCACGCCGGTGAACTCGTCAATGTACTCGTGATTGCCCGGCACGGCGAACAAGGCGCGGTCGCAAAGGCCATCTGGCAACGTGGGATCTGCATACGCTGCCAGCGCCCGGCAGTTGGCCAGCCCGCTGGGTGGTGGCATCTCCCAGAAGGGGGCGAATATGCGCTCATCTAGCAGCCGGTATCCCTCGGCGGATTTGCCGAACTGCACCATGTCCCCCAGGTGTATCACTAAATCCACGCCGCGCCGCACGATCTCGCGCGCCATATTCACTTGTAACACCGGCTCATCATCCACCGGGAGTCTGGAGTCGCCATATGTGGCAAAGGAGAGCAGCGGCGTTGGCTTGACGGGGAGCGCGCCGCCGTGCTCACGGTAGGCGATGCGCAAGTAGGGCCGATTCTCCGGCGCCGCCTCCGAGCTGTGGAAGGTCCGCTCTGTGTAGCTCGGCAGGTTGTTCATGAGTATGATGCCGTGATTGCATGCCGGGTCCAGCACCCACTCCTGCACGACCTTTGTCACGTCCCAGCGCCACAGGCCGCCGGTCTCGATGACGCACTGGCTCTCGGCATCCACCTCACGATCCGTCACCGCGCTACACCCGCTTAGCGCCCATATCTGATCGCGGGTGGCGTGCGTCCAGGTGGCGTCTTGCGCTGACCATTCCCGCCAGACGCGCATGGCGTCAATCCGCAGAGGCTGGGCCGCGACCTGTGTGCTCTTAAGGTAGAGATGCGCCGAGACGATCTCGGCTGTGGGGGGCAGATAACGCTCCAGATCGCCTATTCGGACTAGGATGCGGCTTGCGTCAGAGGCTCCCCACTGGCTGAAGCGCAGCACTGTATTGCCGCCCTGCGTCATAGAGGGCGTCCAACGGTCAATCCAGGTATCGGCGATGCCCGCATAGCTCGCGTCTGGGGAGACGCCGTTGCGCAGGACGATCTCGCGTACCGGCTCCAACGTTGGCGTCATGGTCATCGTGGCGGTTGGGGCGGGCGACAATGTCTCGGTGGCAGTGGCGGTAGGCGTGATTGAGGGGGATGGCGTGTCTGTTGCGGCAGGCGTCGGCGTTTCGCTGGGCGTTACCGTGGCCATCGCGGGATCGGCATAGTGGAGCAGCAGCGGCAGGTAGCCGACATATTGCGGCGTTGGCGAGTCGGTGGACTCCAGCACTGTCCGGCTCGCCGCTGTCACAGCGCCGACCGCAGCATGCGACGCCAGCAGCAAGATCGCGCCGCAGAGGAGCGCGAGTGAGAGCCAGAGCGCGACAGACCCATTATGGTGGCGCGCTTGAGGATGGTGGCGTATCTGCAAGATTCTCCTCCGCTGGAGAAGGGATGAATAAGATACTGTATCGTGCAGTGTGCACCCTGTGATCGGCGCCCTTGCGCCTCAGCGGGGCTCTGGCACCTGTCGTCTATCGGGGCACTGCACGGGGACCTGCGGTAGAGTATACGGGAAAGAGGCGAGATGTCAATCATTTTCCCGAATGTTACAGCCACCTCAGATCGTTCTCTGGGGATTAGCCCCATCGCAGGGGCTCTCCCGCATGCGAAAGGGTTTGACATTTGGCCGCAACCATAGTATACTGGCAGCAGAGTGGCAGTTCACCCGTGCAGGAGGAGAGCTTTGATCTTGGAGCATGGCGTCCTCAGCCAGAAGAGGGCATTTCGGCGACACTAAGGCCATTGTGCCTTGGTGTCGTTTTGTTTTTGCCTCGTTTGCGGTTCCCCCACCGCTACTGCTCGTTCGCCTGCCATACGCATATGAGGTACCAAGATCTGACAGGAGGAAGAGATGGATTCGAGCATGATCAGCAAGATCCAGAAGGCCAAGCGTTATGCGGAAGAGCCAGAGCGCGTTTGCTTTGAGCATTTCGCCGTGACTTTTAGAGGCGATCATGATACATATCACGTCTCTTATGATCAGCACGATGGTTGGCAGTGCGAGTGCCACTACTTTCAGACTCACGGCGTTTGTAGCCATACCATGACGATGGAGCGGTTGCTCGGCCCCATGGTGGAACGTGCCTGGTTAAAGCCACCAGCGGAGGCCAACGCCGCAACCTTTTAGCTGCCTGTCTTGCATTGGCATTACCCCTTGCTCCCCGATTCCATGAGTTGGGGGGCAAGGGATGTTGCTGTGCACGCGAGGAGAAGGGAGCACGGTGCGCAACTGGAAGTTCTGGCTGGGCGTGGCGGTCAGCGTCTTGTTCCTCTATCTCGGCTTGCGCGGGCTGCACCTCGGTGAGGTCTGGAAGGCGATCCATCAAGCCGAGTTCGTATGGTTGATCCCCGCCGTCCTGATCTATTTTGTTACCGTGGCGGCCCGGACGTGGCGGTGGCACTATATGCTACGTCCGATGAAATGGGTCCCGCTGCGAGCGCTCTTTCCGGCGGTGGTGATCGGCTATATGGGCAACAATGTCTATCCCGCGCGCGCCGGCGAGTTCATCCGCGCCTATGTCTTGCGCGCGCGCGAGGCGATCAGCATGAGCGCCTCGCTGGCAACCATCATCGTCGAGCGTATCTTTGATGGCGTGGTGATGCTGGTCTTTGTGTTTCTCTCGCTCCCGTTTACGCCGATGCCGGACTGGTTGCGGCAGGTGGTGATCTTCGGCAGCGCTATCTTCTTGGGCGCGCTGGCGGCCTTTTTCGTGTTCGCCGCCTCGCCTCATCTGGCACAGCGCGTGTACGAATGGTTGATCGCCCATCTGATCCCCGGCCGTTTCCGCGATCCTGTGCGCAGCCTGGTCGCGCGCTTTCTCGAAGGGCTGAGCTTTATGCGTAGTCCGCGCGACCTGGCCACTATCTTCGCCATCTCGCTCCTGATCTGGCTGATCGAGACCGTCGTCTACTGGTTCGTCATGCAAGGCTTTGGCTTTCGTGTGCCTTTCTACGTGTTGCTACTGATGAATGGCGTTGTCAACCTGGCGACCACCATACCGTCCTCCCCCGGCTATGTGGGCACCTTTGACGCGGTCGGCATCAAGATCCTGGAAGGGTTTGGCGTCAGCGGCTCGCTGGCGGCCGGTTACACGCTCCTCCTCCACGCCACCCTCTGGTTGCCTATCACTCTGGTGGGCGCATACTTTATGTGGCGCGAGAGCGTCACCTGGCGGGATCTGGGTGCTGCCGCGCGCGCCAAGGCCGAAGGAACTGGCAACGTTTAGCGTATACACAAGTGGCCAAACAACACACCCGCGCAATCGCGCGCAGGATGTCAAGATGAACAACGCAAAACGCATCGGCATTATCGGCGGCGGCTTTGCTGGCCTCACTGCGGGGTACAGGCTGGCGGATGCCGGCTATCAGGTAAGCGTTTATGAAGCTCAGCCAGAGCTCGGCGGCCAGGCCGCGACCTTCCCAGTGGAAGGGAACCGGCTGGAGATCTTCTATCACCACATTTTCACCAGCGACCAACATATCGTGGCGCTGATGGGCGAGCTGGGCATCGCAGACGAACTGCAATGGATCCCCTCCAAGATGGGCTACTTTCATGGAGGAAAGGTCTATGACTTTGTCACGCCACTGGACCTGCTGCGTTTCACGCCGCTGAGCTTTGTGGACCGGCTGCGCTGCGGGCTGCTCACGCTCTACCTGCAACGCACCGCCGACGGTGAGCGTTTCCGGCCGGTAACGGCAACTCAGTGGCTGCGGCGGATGGCTGGCGACCGGGCATACCGTGTGCTCTTTGAGTCGCCATTGCGCGGCAAGTTCGGTGACCAGAAGGACGAGGTCTCCATGATGTGGTTCTGGGGCAAGGTGCGGCTGCGCGCCGGCTCGCGCCAGGCCGGGATGACCAAGGAGGTGCTCGGCTATCCACGAGGGAGCTTTCAGATCGTGACAGACGCGCTCGCCGCAGCGATCCGCGCGCGCGGCGGCCAAGTGATGACCGAGGCGCCGGTGGAGCGGATCGTTGCGGAAGGTGGCCGCGCGTTGGGCTTGCGGGTGGCGGGGCAGCCGGATGTGGCGCGTTTTGACAAGATCATTGCCACCGTGCCGTCGCCGGTGTTTCTGCAGATCGCGCCGGAGCTGCCGGAGGCGTATGCTGCCCGGTTACGCTGGGTGCGCTACCAGACGGCGCTCTGCCTCGTGCTCAAGATGACGCGCTCTCTCTCGCGCATCTACTGGCTCAACATCAGCGACCCGCAGGTCCCATTCGTGGCGGCCATCGAGCACACGAACTATATTCCACCCGAGAACTATGGCGGCTACCGGCTGCTCTATCTCTCCAACTACCTGGCGCGTACGCATCGCTATTGCGCCATGAGCAAGAAGGAGCTGCTGGCGGAATACACCCCCGCGCTGCGACGCATCAACCCGGAATTCGATCCGTCGTGGGTGCTGGAAAGCTGGCTGTTTCGCGACGACGCTGGACAGCCGATCGTTACCTGCGACTATGCGGAGCATATCCCGGACCACCGCACGCCGGTGCCCGATCTCTACCTGGCAAACACGACTCAGATCTATCCCGAAGACCGGGGCACGAACTATAGTGTGCGTCTCGGCAACCAGATCGCGGCCCTGGTGCGCGAGGATATCGCCCGCGAGTCCGCGTCATAGACTGCAGGAAGCGAAGGCAGAGAGCCGACCATGCCGCTCAGCACAGGCATAGATATCATCGAGATTCAGCGCATCGAACGGGCGTTGGCGCGTTGGGGAGAGAGCTTTCAGAAGCGCATCTATACGCCTGCCGAGATCGCCTTTTGCCGGGGGCGGGTGCCGGAGCTGGCGGCGCGCTTTGCCGCCAAGGAGGCGGTGTCCAAGGCGCTCGGCACCGGCATCATGGGAATCGGCTGGCGTGAGATCGAGATATTGCCGGACCGGCGCGGCAAGCCGCTCGTTACCCTGTACGGACGGGCAAAGGCGCGGGCGGAGGCGATCGGGCTGCGCGAGTTTGCCGTCTCTCTCTCTCATTCCCGTGATTTCGCTGTGGCATCGGTGGTGGCAATGTAGCAGTATGAGGTAAGACCGATGACTGTAGACCCTGCTTTGCGGCAGGCGTGGCAGGATCATCCGGCGCAATCGTTCCGGCTGATTATCCGCGTCTCGCTCGCGTTGGACGAGGCGGAAGAGCAGTTGCGTCTGCGTGGTATCAGGGTGCGGCGGCGCTGCCGACTGATCCAGGGCTTTGTCGTGGAATGTTCTGGCGCGTCAGCGTTGGCTCTGACGCAAGAGCCGTGGATCATCTCGGCGGAACTGGATCGTGAAGTCCACACCTTCATCAGCGCAGACACCAATCGCAACTCTGGAAAGTCGAGGGGTGGATCATGAGCGAGGACAAGCTCACCAACCGTCTGGCGCGGACCATGGCCGAGCAGCCTGGGGAGCCAATTCCGATCATCGTCAAGTATCGCCCTGGGATGATGGCGGCGCGGCGGGTCACCCCTGGCATCGCCGCCAAGTACCACTATCCAGTGCTGGCGGCGACGGCAATGCGCGCCACGCCCCAGCAGATATCTACTCTGGTCGCGGACCCCGCCGTGGAGCGGGTCTGGCAGGACCTGCCCGTGCACGCTTTTCTCGATACCGCCGTGCCGCACGTGAACGTGCCGCAGGTTTGGAGCGCGGGACTGACCGGACGTGGCATCCGGGTCGCCGTCGTGGATACGGGGCTGGATCCTGACCATCCCGATTTCGCCGGACGCATCGTCGCCGGAGAGGATTTCGTGGGCGAAGGAGTGCGCGATCGCAACGGGCACGGCACGCATGTAACCGGAATCGCCGCTGGGGCAGGCAGCGTCTATCGCGGCGTAGCGCCGGATGCCAGCATCTATGTCGGCAAGGCTCTGCATAACGACGGCAGCGGCATGATGAGCGATGTGATCGCCGCGCTGGAATGGTGTGTGGATCAGCATGTGCATGTCATCAACATCTCCCTGGGTGCCTCCGAGCCGGGCGACGGCACCGATGCGCTATCGGTGGCGTGCGATGCCGTCGTCCAGCAGGGCATCGTCGTCTGCGTCGCTGCGGGTAACGATGGCCCCTCGCCGGGCACGGTGGGGCTGCCCGGTTGCGCACGCCAGGTGATCACCGTGGGCGCGTGCTCGAATCGGGACGCCGTTCTGAGCTTTTCCTCGCGCGGGCCCACGCTGGATGGGCGCACCAAGCCGGATGTGGTGATGCCGGGGCAGGACATCGTGGCCGCACGAGCCGCGAATACCACCATCGGCATGCCGGTGGATGCGCTCTACACCAGCATTTCGGGGACCAGCATGGCCACGCCTTTTGTCACCGGCGCGGTGGCGCTTCTGCTGGAGGCGCTGCCTACCCTCACGCCCGCCGAGGTCAAGCAGCGGCTGATGAACGCCGCCATTGATCTGGGTGTGGATGCAAATGCGCAAGGTGCGGGCCGTGTGGACGTGTACGCCGCTTACCAGGGGCAGGCCAGCCCTGAGCCGGGTCCCGCTCCATCTACCGGCTGCCTGACGAGCTTTTTGACCTTCCTTTTGCGTGGCATTCGCTGAGCATGGCGTGTGCTGCACAATGCGGCATGGAGGGTATTACAGAGAGGCTGAGCAGCTCGGTCTGTCATTGCGAGCCGGGCAGCGGCGAAGCAATCCCCTGCTGGCTGGAGAGGAGATTGGTTCGGTTGCCTCGCCCTCTCGCAATGACACGAGTGGTGCAAGCTGCGCGTCGCTATTCGGTCTCTGATGGACTTCAAAGGAGGACAGAGATGGCCCTGATCGGCGAGAAGGAGCAAGCGCAGCTCCGCGAAATATTCGCCAAGCTGCAAGGTCCTGTCAAGATAGTATTTTTTACACAAGAGCACGAATGCCAGTTCTGCAAGGAGACGCACCAGCTTGTGGAGGAGCTGGCAGCGCTTTCCGACCGGATTACGCTGGAAGTGTATGACTTTCAGGCGGGCCAGGAGCAGGTCACGCGCTACGGCGTGGACAAGATCCCGGCGATCGCCCTGATCGGCGCCAAAGACTATGGCGTGCGCTTCTACGGCATCCCGTCTGGCTATGAGTTCGGCGCGCTGGTCCAGGACATCGTAGATGTTGCCAATGGCATGACAGAACTGAGCGCCAAGACCAAGGCTACCCTGGGCGAGCTCCAGGAGCCGGTACATTTTCAAGTCTTTTCCACGCCCACCTGACCCTATTGCCCGGGGATGGTCAGGTTGACCCATCAAATGGCGATCGAGAGCGATCTGGTGACGGCGGACGCGATTGAGGCGATCGAGTTCCCGCAACTGTCCATCAAGTATCGCGTGCAGGGCGTACCGCGCACAGTGGCGAACGAGACGATCGTGATCGAAGGGCTGGTGCCGGAAGGCCGCCTCATCAAGGAGATAGTGGATGGCCTCAAGCGGAAAAAGTGTTAGGCCCAGCACACGCAAGGAGCATATGCTATGTCATTAGGCGCGCACATGTCGGTGTCCGGCGGCTTTGCCGAAGCGTTCGCACGCGGTGAGGCAATTGGCTGCAAGACAATGCAGATCTTTGTGACGAACCCCAACCGCTGGCAAGCGTCTCCGCTGACCGATGAGGAAGTGGCGTTGTTCCGGGAGGCGGCTAGCGCCTCTCCGATCCGGCCGGTGGTCGCGCACGACATGTATCTCATCAATCTCTGCTCACCGGACGATGCGCTGTGGGAAAAGTCGTTGCGCGCCTTCCAGGACGAGTTGGAGCGCGCCGATCGTCTCGGCTGCTGCTGCGTGGTGATGCACCCGGGCGCGCACATGGGAGCGGGGGAAGAAGCTGGATTACAGCGGCTGGTGGATGCGCTGGATCGGCTGCGGGATGCCACGTCCGATCTCCGGGTGAAGGTCGCGCTGGAGACCACTGCCGGGCAGGGGACCAATATCGGCTACCGCTTCGAGCATCTGGCAGAGGTGATCGCCCGCGTGCATGATAATCGCTGGCTCTCCATCTGCCTGGATACATGCCACGTCTTTGCTGCCGGGTACGAACTGCGCACGGCCGAAGGGTATGCCGAGACGTGGCGGCAGTTCGATGAGATTCTTGGCCTCGGGCGGCTGCAAGTGATCCACATGAACGACGCCAAGTCGGACCTGGGTTCGCACGTGGATCGGCATGCCCATATCGGCGAAGGCAAGCTGGGCATGGCAGCGTTCCGCCAGATCGTCAATGACCCGCAGCTGGCGCACTTGCCGATGATCCTGGAGACGCCGCAGATGAATGACCTTGATATCGCCAAACGTAATCTTGACGCCCTGCGCGGTTTGATTGAAGATGAGGAGTAGGGGGAGAAAGATGAAGATACAGCATTTCACCGCCACCCAGCCGGAAGCGGTGCCGGAAGCGCCGGGGGTGTCTATCCGCTGGGTGATCACCGACAAGGATGGCGCGCCGAGCTTTGCCATGCGCGTCTTTGACGTGCAACCGGGTGCGGCCAGCCCATACCATCAGCATCCCTGGGAGCACGAGGTGTTTATCCTGGAGGGCAAGGGCGCAGTGCGCAGTGAGACGGGCGATACGCCGGTGGAGGCGGGATATGCTGTTCTCGTCAAGCCGGGCGAGATGCACCAGTTCGTCAATACCGGCGAGGGCCTGTTGCGCTTTATCTGCCTGATCCCGCACCCGCAGCCATAGCGGTCGCACAACACAAGCAGGGGTGCGAAGTGAATCGCACCCCTGCTTTTCGTTTTGACAGATCATAGAAATGCAGTCGGTCGCGCTGGCTACCGCCCCGGGATGATCAGCGTCTGTCCGGCGCGGATAAAGTTGGCGTTCGGCAGGTTGTTGGCCATAGCGATCGCCCAGTAGGTCGTGCCGAAGCGCGCGGCGATGCTGGAGAGCGTGTCGCCCGGCTGCACCACATATATGCTGCCCGATTGCGAGGGCGTGCCAGATGTGCCGGTGGGGATGGTCAGCCGTGTTCCATCGCGGATAAAGGCGGGGTTGACGATGCCGTTGGCTTGGGCGATGGCCGCCACGGTGGTGCCAAACCGCAAAGCGATGCCGTACAGCGTGTCACCCGGCTGCACCACATAAGTCCGGGTGCCTCCGGTGGGCGGGGTCGTGCCCTGATCGCCCTGTCGAATCTTGAGCTCCTGGCCGACGCGAATGAAGTTCTCATTTGCCAGCCCATTCGCCGCGACGATGGCATCCACGGTGGTACCATAGCGCCGCGCCAGGCTATAGAGCGTGTCGCCCCACTCCACACGGTGCGTGATGTAACCATCCGGTCCGGGCGTTGTTGTGGCCGTGGGGACAGCGGTGGCCGGCACGCTGGTCACCCCACTGGTAGGGCTGGCCCCGGCTTGAGGGGTGGGCGTGAAAGTGGGCACATCCCAGACGATAGTGTTGGTCGGCCCGCCGCTCGGCGTGCCCAAGACGCTGACGGTGGTCGGGCCGCCTTGCGCGGTAGGTGGCGGTGCCTGCGGCGACAGGACCACCAATACGGTTGGCGTAGGCACTTCGGGGATCGGTTTCTCGCACCCCGCCAGGGAAACGGCGCATAGCGCCAGAATGAGCGGCAGAACGAACGCGATTGGCTTTCGCCTTGGCATCTTGTCCTCCTTGCAGCCGATGGATAGCTTTCCGGGCTCGACCCGAATCCGTTAGACCGGTCATCTCGCGCCGTCAATCGCACGCCGGGGGAGGCCATGCGCCAGCCGATAACCAGCTCTCGGTGAGAGGAAAGTCTGCAACTAACTATTATGACAAAACTGTGATTTCATCATATCACACTTGATCTATGTTGTCAAAACACCCCGCGCTTTTGCTTGGCCGCGAATCATGTTACAATGCGTCAGAGCGCACGCAAGGAGGCAAGATGGAACTCAAAACGGTCAAGATACAGAAGCCAGAGACGGTGAACCTGATCCTGGGGCAGAGCCACTTTATCAAGACGGTTGAGGATATCCACGAGACGCTGGTGCAGGCCGTGCCGGGCATTCGCTTTGGCATGGCATTCTGCGAATCCTCGGGTGCGCGGCTGGTGCGTTGGACCGGCACAGAGCCGTCGCTGATCGAGTTGGCCAAGCAGAATGCCCTGGCGATCGCCGCCGGACACTCCTTTGTCATCCTGCTTGGCGAGGGGTGTTACCCAATCAATGTGCTGAACGCGATCAAGATGGTGCCCGAGGTGTGCCGTATCTATTGTGCGACTGCCAATCCGGTAGAGGTGATCATCGCCGAGACGGCGCAGGGGCGCGGTATCCTTGGCGTCATTGATGGGCAGTCGCCGCTCGGCATCGAGGACGACGCGGGGATCGCCTGGCGCAAAGGCTTTTTGCGGCAGATTGGCTACAAGCTCTAGTGAAGTCAACCAGAGATTGGGTGATTATGTATAGCCTGGACTATTCGTGTCGTTACGGGGGAGAAGCGACCGCGGCGCTTGCTCTCTTGTCATTGCGAGGGCAAAGCCCGAAGCAATCCCCCCTTAGCATAGGATGAGATTGCTTCGCTCCCTTCGGTCGCTTGCAACGACACAACCTCTATCTGTCTTCTGCACAAGCCGGCTAGAAGAACTCGTCGCGCAGTTGTTCCAGATATCCCTCCGCCAGCAGCGTGGCCAGCGCCTGGCCCACCGCGCGCGCCAGGCGCGGGCTGCCGCGCGGCATGGCGATGACATATGGCTCATCGGATAGCGGCTCTGTCGCGAGGCGCGTCTCCGGGTGTTCGCGCACGAATGCGTACGCGGTGACCGCATCCACCACCGCACCTGCGGCCTGGGCCCGCACCAATGCGTCCAGCGCCTCTGCCGCTGTGTAGGTCGTCATTACCCGCAACGTTGGCCAGCGCCGCGCCTGCTCCCCTACCACGTAATGGGCCTCCGATCCCAGCTCGACGGCTACACGTTGCCCCTGCAGGTCGCGCAGGCTGACCACCGCCGCGTCCGCGCGGACGACGAGCATCTGGCCGGCGTTGAAATAGGAGATCGAGTAGGTAACGTCCTGCGTCAGATCGCGGTCATAGGGCAGCGCCGAGATGATGACATCGCACTTGCCGTCCAGCAGCGCATCGTAGAGCCCGTCAAAGTGGATGTTGACAAAGGCGGCTTCCAGCCCCAGCCGACGCGCCAACTCGCGCGCCAGCGACACATCATAGCCCACGAACTCGCCCTGCGCGTTAATCGCCTCGAAAGGCGGAAAGGAGGCATCCATTCCCACGCGCAGCACACCCCGCGCTTGGATGGCCTCCCAGATCTCGTCTGTGGCTTCGCGCGCGACCTGCCAGCGCCAGAAAAGCAAGCCGACCACGCCGAACCCGACAAGCCACATCCACCGCCAGCGCCGGCCTGCTCTCACGGCTGCTCTCCCCGCGCGTAGCGTTGCACTTCCAGGTAGATCGGCTTGGCGACAAATCCGCTGCTGACAAAGGTGAAATAGTCCTGATACGTCCGCGTGGGGCGCGGATAACGGAAAGCCCAGAGCGCTGCAGCCTCACACCAGAGCCAATCCTGCGCCGCCATCTCGTAGGCGCGCACCGTGTAGGCGATGCGCTGGTATGGTGAGACGCTATGCGCCCAGCGCGGGTGATCGTTCCAGCCGCCCTCGGTGATCAGGCACATCTTGTCCGCGTCCCCGTTTTGCACCATCACCGCGCGGATCAGCTCGGCGCGTCGCCAGTTCACCGCATCCGTCGCGGGCGGCTCGTCGGCAGGCGATGTCCAGCCATAGGCGTGGATCGCCATCATGTCGAAATATGGTGCTGCGCCAGCGTCGTACATGCGCTGCAAAAAGACGAGATCATCCATCCCCCACTCGCTGCCCGGCGGTGCCAGCGTCGGCGCCAGGCCCGCCGCCACCACGAGCATATCGGGGTTTGCTTCCTTGATGTGGCGATAGGCCACCTGCAGCAGCGCCGTGTATCCTTCTGGGCTGACGGGCTGGTAGCCCCACTCGAAGCTCAGATTCGGCTCGTTCCAGACGATCAGATGGCGGATGCGTCCGCGAAAGTGTGCGGCAAACGCGCCGAGGAATGCGCCATAGTCCTCATAATGCGCCTCATCCAGGTAGCGGAAGGTGCTTTCCCTGGGGCGCGCCCATTCGGGGACCATGTCCACGCGCGCCACGACCGTCAGCCCCTGGGCAATGGCATGATCAACCACCAGGTCCGCATGCGCCCAATCGTAGCGGCCCCTGGCTGGCTCGTAGTAGCTCCAGGGAAAATACTCCACGATCCAGCTCGCGCCCATCTCGCGCACCATCTCCAGCGTGCGCTTGATCTTCCACGCTTCGACCTCATCCGTCAGCCGCGTATGGATGCCGATCTTGGGATTGATCGTCTCCACCTGTTGTGGCGACCCGATCCACACCTGCGGTTGCGGCGGCTGGCCCGCCAGCCAGAGAAGCGCGCCAAGACACGCTCCCTGCCAAAGCCATCGGCGCGGTAGTCGCTGCCAGCAGATGCGCCAAAGGTTCGATATCCTCTGCATCGTCAGATACGGGTTCTCTCCATCCCTGCGCGCGTTCCGGCGCAGGATGCCCCATTCTACCGGCGAAAGCCGCTGCAGGCAAGTGGACCGTGCCTGACCCACCGCTTGCCGCCCAAGCGCAGAGCGAAAGTCCAGACCTGTCAACCGTATCTTTCCCCACCCTTTTTCGTCTGTAGTAGTGATAGGATCCTGCGGATACCTGTCGTTCTTTTGGGCACGTATCACAGAGCACTAGGCACCTGGGCCGCTCATGGTAGGAGGAGAGGAGGCGCGGTTATGGATGATGATTCCTAAATGTGAATTTTCTTTAATGATG
>JAIOAV010000048.1 GCA_019873665.1 Chloroflexota bacterium | reverse complement strand
GCACGGGCAACAAAAAGGCCCTCGTCCGCAGGGACGAGAGCCTTGCATGCCACTCCCGTGGTACCACCCCAATTGGCGCGCCTCTGCGGCGCACCCACTCTGTCGGGTACGTGTTCATACCCCGTGGCAGCTAACGGCCCACGACCCCGGCCACGCCTACTGAGGGCTTTCGCCCCGTTCGGATGGCGACTCCGGAAGGATATTCGGTGAGTTCATCGCGCCCGCTTTGCACCGTCCGCGAGCTCTCTGGGCGACTCCCATCACCTACTCGTTTCCATCAACGTCGTTACGCCTAGTATGCCACAAAGGGGCGTTTTTGTCAAATAGGAAATAGGTACGCTCTGCGGAAGCCCAAAAGAAGAGGCCGCACAGCCTGCGGAGGGGCTGTGCGGCCGTTGTTCAATTAGTTCGTTGGGCTGGCCGGTCTCACCAGCGACGGCGCGGCCCGCTGTCGCGGTCGCGCCCGCGGTCGCCGCCGCCACGATCGCCGAAGCGGCCTTCTTCGCGCGGCTTGGCCTCGGAGACCCGGATGGCTCTCCCGTCCACTTCGCGCCCGTTAAGCCCATTGATGGCCTGCTGAGCGGCGGCGTTATCCGCCATCTCGACAAAGCCAAAGCCCTTTGGGCGGCCGGTGGCGCGATCGGAGATGATGTCCACCGAGCTGACCTGCCCGAACTCAGCAAAGAGATCGCGCAGCGTATCCTCGGTGGTGGAATAACTCAGGTTGCCCACGTACAGTTTCTTGGCCACTACTTCATCCTCCGGATGTTAACCCACATGTTTCCCGTGTCGAATTACAGGGGCCGAACGTTGACCGCCTGCAGTCCTTTGGGTCCACGCTCCACGTTGAATTCGACTTGTTGGTTCTCTTTCAGGGAGCGGAAGCCCGCTCCTTCGATGGCCGAAAAGTGCACGAATACATCATCGCCGGACTGGCGGGAGATGAATCCGTATCCCTTGGCATCATTGAACCACTTGACAGTTCCAGTTTCTTTCTCGCTCACAGCACTCCTTATTGATGCAACAGATTGGGGTCGAAGCAGTGGGGTACGCAGAAGACTGCCAGTCTCCGCATTCCTGGGCAACCTTCTCTACGCAACACGGCCGAGACCTACCTTATACCACAACGACTATTGTAGCACAAATACATGAATCTGGCAAGTTGTCCTTTTGGATGAATTCCCGACCCTATTTGAGCGCGAGCGGCAAGAACACCTGTCTGGGCATAAGCTGCCAGATCTCGCCGCCATCCACCTCGTTGATCGTGCCGACAAAGAGCGAGTTGCTGTACACGGCGTGGGCCTTGTTGTAGTAGTCGGCACACCAGTTGTTGCCGTCCCCCCAGCCGTCCTGCATGATCGGCTGCCAGTTCACGCCATTGGCGCTGCGCCACACCTGAGCGCCGGTGCCAAAGTTGCCGATCATCAGGTACAGCTCGTTCCGGAAGCCGATCAGGCCATATGGGCGGGCGTTGCCGACATCGCCCAGTCCGCCCGTGACCACCGGTGTCCAGCTCATGCCATCTGAGGAGCGCCACACCTCGCCGCCTGTCTTGGTGTTGCGCAGGCCTATGTAGAGGTAGCCGTTGAACTCGGTTATGGCGGCCACGTTCGTGTTATCCGCGTTTCCCAACCCATCGGTAAAGACCGGTTGCCACGACGTGCCGTTGCTGCTGCGATACAGCTCTGCCCGCGGATTGTCCTGGTCGTCAGCGGTAACGTAGATATATCCCTTGAACACGCCCATCGTCGCGTCAGGCCATGACGGCCCGGCACCGAAACCGTCGCTGTTCACCTGCTGCCAGCTCCCCGCATTCCCGCTGGCGCTGCGCCAGACCTCGATGCCGGTCTTCATATTGCCGGTGGCGACGTACAGATGGTCGGCGGAGGCGGCAAAGGCGGCGCACACGATGTTGTTGCTGTCGCCCAGCCCTGCCGTAGCCACCACTTCCCACGCCGCGCCATCGGTGCGCCAGATCTCGCCCCCGCCTTCGTGATACGTGCCTATGTATAGCTTATCTTTGAACATCTCCGCATCGTACACGCCGTCGGTGCCGGCCGGAAAGTCGGGTGTAAAGGGTAGCCAGTTGCGCCCGTCGGTTGTTCGCCATACCTGCGCGCCCTCGTCGTTCCATGTGGCGGCGTACAACTGCCCCTGCAAGACGGCGAGCGCGCTGATGGTGTTGTTGGCGGCAGTGCCGAACCCGCTGACATTGCTCTGCACCCATGCCTGGCCGCTGGCGCCGGCGACGGAGGCCAGCGCCAGCAAGGCACTAACCAGTAAGATGACCGCAATGCACACCCTTGCCCGCAACACGTTACACATAGCATTTTCTCCACACCGGCGTTCCTCCCCACGACAAACCCCCTGATAAGATTATAAGCCGCGCAAGCCGCGTGTCAATGTTTGATTGGGGTTTCATTTGATGTTGACGGGTTTTCCGGATTGTGCCGGGGATGTGGGTGGGGGCTTGACCACTGCTGGCGCTCAGGCAGCCGCCGACATGCCAAAAGCAAAGGGGGCAAAGTGGACTTTGCCCCCTTTCGCTCACGCTCGTGCCTCTAGGGTTGTGCGGGCGCTGCCGAGACGAGTCGCAGTGGGTCATATTCCCCCTGCAACTGCGCTGCCATCTCGTGGCGGAACTGCTTGGTATAAAGCCGATAGTAGTGACCCCGCTGCGCCAGCAGCTCGGCATGTGTCCCCATCTCGATGATCCGCCCCTCGTCTATCACCACGATGCGGTCGGCGCGCTTGATGGTGGAGAGGCGGTGCGCGATGACAAAGCTCGTGCGCCCCTGCATCAGCGTGTCCATGCCCTTCTGGATCAGCGCCTCCGTCAGCGTATCCACCGAGCTGGTCGCCTCATCCATGATCAGGATGTCGGGGTTCGCCAGCACAGCGCGCGCCAGGCTGATGAGCTGCTTTTGTCCCACCGACAGCAGATTGCCGCCCTCACCGACCTCGGTGTCGTATCCGTTGTCGAGCGTCACGATAAAGTCGTGCGCGCCGGCCAGCCTGGCTGCCGCCTCGATCTCGGCGTCGCTGGCGTCCAGCCGCCCGTAGCGCAGGTTCTCGCGGATCGTGCCCGAGAAAAGGTGCGGCGTCTGCAGCACCACGCCGATGCGCGATTGGATGCCGTGCAGCGTCAGCTCGGTATAGTCCACGCCGCCGATGCGGATCACGCCGCGCTTCGGCTCAAAGAAGCGGCAGAGCAGGTTGACGATGGTCGTCTTGCCGCCGCCGGTGGGCCCCACCAACGCGATCGTCTCCCCCTCGCGGACCGTCAGCGAGAAATCAGAGAGCACCGGCTTGTCTTCCTCATAGTAAAAGTCCACGTGATCGAACTCGATGTCGCCGCGCAGCGTGCCCGGATCGCGCGCCCCGGGCCGGTCAACTACCTCCGGCACAGCGTCTATCAGCGAAAAGACGCGCTCGGCGGATGCCACCGAGTGTTGCATCTCGGCATAGACGCGCGCCAGGTCCTGGATCGGCCACATCATGAACATGACATAGTTCAGGAACGCCTGGATGCCGCCGATGGTCAGCGCCCCGATCTGCGCCTGCAGGCCGCCATAGACCGCGATGGCACCGATGGCGACGGCGGTGATGAGTTGCACCACCGGCAGAAAGAGCGCCGACAGCCATGCGGCGCGAAAGCCCGCCTTGTACATCTCGTCGGTCAGCCCTTTGAACTCCTGCAGGTTACGGTCCTCGCGGCAGAGCGCCTTGATCACGCGCACGCCGGTGATGTTCTCATTGTACGCGCCGGTGATCTTGGAGTTGACCTTGCGCACCGTGCGGTACTCGACGATGATCTTTTTCTTGAAGGCCAGCGACACGAACACGAGCACTGGCACGATGGCCAGCACGACGAGCGCCAGCCGCCAGTTGATCGTCATCATAAAGATCATCGAGGTCGTAACGTTCATCACGCCCCACGTCACATCCAGCAGGCCCCATGTGGCCAGCTCGGCGATGCGGCCCGAGTCGGATGTGACGCGCGACATGATCCAGCCGACCGGCGTGCGGTTAAAGTACGACAGCGACAGCTCTTGCAGGTGGTTGAACATCTTGCGGCGCAGGTCGTATTGGATGCGCTCGCCGAGGATGCCCGCCAGCCAGATGAAGCCAAAGACCGCCGTCGCCTGCGCCACGATCAGGCCGCCGTAGAGGGCGACGAGGCGAAAGAGCGCCGCCCGATTGCCCGCCAGGATGCCGTCGTCAATGATGTGCTTGTTGAGCAGGGCAAAGAAAGCGTCCATCACCGACACCAGCGCGATGGTGATGACAAAGCCGACCACCCAGCGCCAGTGCGGCTTGGCCTGCGCCATAATGCGCAACACCGTCTTGCCGTTGAACTGCGTTGAGAACTCTTCTTCCTCAAACTGCGACGCTGGCATACGCCATCTCCTTCTCCAACTCGTCCTCGATGCGTGCCTGCATGTTGTAGATGCGGCGATAGATGTCATCCTGCTGCATCAGCTCGTCGTGCGTGCCGCGCTCCACGATCCGGCCTCTGTCCATCACCAGGATCAGGTCCGCGTTCATCACGCTCTGGATGCGGTGTGCGATGATGAATGTCGTGCGCCCCTGCATCAGCCGTTCCAGTGCCTCGCGGATCTCGCCTTCCGTCTCGGTATCCACCGAGGAGGTCGAGTCGTCGAGGATCAGGATGCGCGGATCCTTGAGCAGCGTGCGCGCGATGGCGACGCGCTGCTTCTGCCCGCCGGAGAGCGTGACGCCCTTTTCGCCCACCAGCGTGTCATAGCCTTCCGGGAAGCTCATGATGACGTCGTGCACCGCCGCCGCCCGCGCCACCTCCTCGATCTCGGCCTGCGACACCTCTCGATCCACCCCGTACGTGATGTTTTCGCGAATGGAGCGGCCAAAGAGGAACGGCTCTTGCTCCACGATGCCGATCTGCTGGCGCAGATAGTGGCGCGCATAGGCCTTCAGCTCGACGCCATCCAGCATCAGGCTCCCCTCGGTATAGTCATAGAAGCGCGGCAACAGGTTCACCAGCGTCGTCTTGCCCGAGCCGGTGGAGCCGAGCAGCGCCACCGCCTCGCCCGCGGCGCAGGCAAAGGTGATGTCGTGCAACACAGGCGTCTCGCCGTCGTCGTACTTGAAGCCCACGCCGTTAAAGACTAGCTCGCCGCGCACGCTCCCCTCGGGCTGATAGGTCGCCTCGTCCAGCGGCTCGCGCTGTTCGCGCAGGATATCCGCCACGCGCCCGTAAGAGACGAGGCCCGTGGAGGCCTGCACGATCAAGCGACCCAGGTTGCGGATCGGCCAGATGATGTTGCCGATCAGGCCACTATACGCCAGGTACGTGCCGATGGTGATGTCGCCGTTCATCGTCAGGAGCGCGCCGGTGAGCAGCCCGATCAGCATCTGCGCGCCGCAGAGGGTGTCAGATACCGGCCAGAAGGCGGCGTGCATGGTGGTCAGCTTGCGCCCTTTCAGGAACTTTGCCCAGTTTTCCCGCTCGAACTTGTCGCGCTCGTACCCTTGACGGGCGAACGCTTTCACCACGCGCACGCCGGTCAGGTTCTCCTGCAGCGCCGTGGAGAGGCGTGCCTCCTGCTCCTGGAAGCGCTCGTATGCCTGCGAGACGCGCCGGAAAAAGTACATGGACATGAGCACGATCGGCGGGATCATGACGACCGATACCAGCGCCAGGCGCGCGCTCATCCGTGCCAGCACCGTCATATTGATGGCAAAGATCACGACGATCCGCCCGATGCCGATCGCCTGATCCGCGAAAAAGCGGCGCAGCGCGTCCACATCCGACGTGGCGCGCTGGATCAGCTCGCCGGTCTTGGTTTGCGCGTGGTAGGCGAAGGAGAGCCGCTGGATGTGGTCGTAGAGGTAGTTGCGCAGACGGCGCACGATCCCCTCCGCGGTGCGCGCGGCCAGCGTGCCGGTGAGGAACGAGCACGTGCCTTCCACCAGCGCCAGGCCCACGAACCCCAAGGCCACCGTCAGCAGCGCGCCCAGAGGCTGTCCCTGCCCTAGCACTTTGTCCACAAAGTGCCGCAGCAGGAGAAAGGTACTCGTCTTGGCCACAGCGGCGATGCTGAGCGTAACCGTCGCGCCGAGATAGCTGAGGCGATAGCCGGCCATCATGCGCCAGAGGCCGCGCAGGCGGTTCGGGGAAAGCGTCTTTTGTAGGTCCAGTTCTGCGATTACGGATCGTGCCATGTCGGTCCCCCTCATAGAGCGGTTTCGTCAGGTGGAGGCTTCTCGCCTCCCACCGTGGCGATCTCAAGACAAGCTCTCGTAGATCTTGCGGTAGCTCTCGTATCGCGAGAGAGCCACCGTGCCCTGCCGCACAGCGGCGCGGACGGCGCATCCCGGCTCGCGCAGGTGCGTGCAGTCGGCGAAGCGGCATCCCCGCACGGCGATGATCTCCGGGAAGAAGCTCACCAGCTCGCGCCGCGTCAGCCCGGCTAGCCCAAACTCGCGGATGCCGGGCGTATCCACCACGTACCCGCCGATGTCCAGCCGATACATGCTCACCTGTGTCGTGGTATGTCGCCCCTGGCGGTCGAACGCGCTGACCTCTGCCGTGCGCAGGTGCAGACCCGGCTGGACCAGCGCCAGCAGCGACGATTTGCCCACGCCGGATACGCCTGCCAGCACGGTAGTGCGCCCGCGCAACAGCTCGCGCAGCTCGTCCACTCCCTCGCCGCTGACGGCGCTGGTCCAGAGAACGCGATGCCCCAGCTCTATGTACGGGCGCACCGCCGCGTGACAGGCCGCGCGCTCCGCCGCCAGATCCACTTTGTTTACGCAGAGGAGCGGCGTCAGGTTGTTGCGCTGTGCGGCGATCAGGTAGCGGTCAATCAGCTCCAGCCAGATCACCGGATCGCGCCACGCGGCAACGATCAGGAGCTGGTCGGCATTGGCGACGATCACATGTCGCAGGTTGCTGTTGTGATAGTCATCGTGCCAATCGGCGCGCACCAGGGCGCTGTGGCGCGGCAGTATCGCCGTGATGATCCCCCACTGCCCGTCGTCGTTCGCCACGCGCACGTCGTCGCCCACCGCCACCACATTGGTAAAGCCGGTCTCCGCCGCGCCCAGCGCGCTGTGGAGCGTGCAGAGGAGCGTGCGTCCGGCCAGGTCCACGCGGCAGATGCCGCTGGCCACTTCGGTAACCACGCCGTGCTCCCCGTCGGCGCGCGATGTGGCGGCGATCCCTTGGGCCGCATGGCGGCTGGCCAGCGCGCCGGAGGAGATGGCATGGCGCCGCTCCTTCTCGTCGCGTGCCATGATGCGCTCGCTGCCGCCGATCTCCACCTCTTCCCAGACGTCCTGGTCCTGCGGGTCGAATTGCTTCCAGCTTTTGTCTCGCACACGGTCGGGTTGGCGGTTGCGCTTCACCAGCTTGCGCTGGGCGCGTTGTGCCTTTTCCGCCCGCCAGTGCTCCAGTTGCTTCTCCTGGCGTGATGACAACGTCGAATCCCTCCATACATGAAAAGCGGGGCCACAAGCTTTCGCTCGCGGCCCCGCGGGATGATCTACTATCCTTGGAGACACAAAAAGGCCACGAGCTTGGCGGTCATACGCGGCTCGTGGCCCGGGAAACCGTGTGGAGTTGCCGGAGAAACCAGTTCTCTACACACCACACCCCAGGAAAGAGCAGCGCGCAGGGTCGCCGAACAAGACGCTGATTTCAGCGAGGGCTGTTCTCATATTCGACATCGCGCGCCTCCTTCCGTAGGATGAAAGCTGGTGCACTATCATGAGCACCAAAGGACAGTATACTCCAAATCGCCGCCTTGTCAAGTCGTATTAGAAAGGCGTTAAAACCCTGCTACAGCGTGACGGTAGTGCGTGTACCCTTGCCGCCGCGCAGGAAAAAGATCTCCAGCTCCTGCCCCGCGCTCATAGTAGACATAATGCGCGCCACATCCTCGGCATTGCCGACGGCACGGCCATTCAGCGCCGTGATGATGTCTCCCGGCTGCAGGCCAGCACGCGCGCCCGGGGAATTCGGCTCCACCGCGCCCACGTATGCGCCGGTGGCCAGCCCAAGAGCTTGCTTCTGCGCGATCCGCGCCGCATCTGCCACCTTCAGGCCGAGCGACGGGGGCGGGCCGCCGGGCTTGGGGGCCTGCTTCTGCGCCAGAATCTGATCCAGCGCGCGCCGGTCAAAGCCGATGACAACCTGATCGTCTATGGTGATGACCGGCACGCCGCGCTGTCGCGTCTTGCGCATCATCTCCTGTGCCGCAATGGGATCCGCCGCCACGTTCTTTTCCACAAAGGGCACTCCCTTGCGTGAAAGATACTCTTTCACCTGGTGGCAGTATCCTCAGGTCGGGGTGGAATAGACGGTTACGTTCATGGGTCTACCTCCATAACGCGATGGTCGCCGTGGCGCGCAGGGTTGGCGCTACTGCCGCGCCAGGCGGCCCAACGAAAGATACCTAGGTGGGATATCATATCCCACTTGGCACGAGGGTCAAATGCGACGGTTCGCTCTTGACGCCGCTGGCGGGCGGTGCTAGACTGCCAGTTGCGGGGACGGCTCAGCCGAGGGAGGAGCGACAGATGAAGACGCTGCTGGTGGTGCGTCATGCCAAGGCCAAGCGGGGGCCAGAGTTCACGTCGGACCTAGATCGGCCGCTGGCCAAGCGAGGCAAGGGCGATATCGAGACTGTGGCCAAGGCGCTGCTGGCGACCGGGCTGATCCCGCACCAGGTCGTCTCGTCGCCGGCCAAGCGCGCCCGCCAGACGGCAACACGGCTCTGCGCGGCGATGGCGTGCGACGCGGAGGTCGAGATCTATGATGATCTCTACTTTGGCGATATGTCGGAGCAGTTGGCACTTCTCCGCCGGCTTGACGACGACGCCGAGATCGCGGCCGTCGTCGGCCACAACCCGGCGCTGGAAGAGCTGGTGGCGTACCTGACCTCGCAGGCGGTGCCGCTGGGCACCTGCCATATCGCGCAGCTCGCCGTGCCGGGGGAATGGGCGGCGCTGGGGCCGGGCGGCGCGACGCTGCAGCGCATATGGACGCCCGACAGATCACGGGAGGATGCGGAGACAGAAGAGACATAGCCATCCCAAGGATGGCTACGTCTCCCCCTCTCACCCTCGCCCTGTCTGGGGCAGTCTCCCTCGAGCGATGCTGCCACGATGGCGATCGCCCCTCAACCGCAGAGAACGCCGAGTTTGCGGAGCTGCTCCTCCTGTTTGCTGATGGTCTCCGTGCTCTGCGGAGAGGCTCCCTTATCTATACTCCTTCATATGCACATAGCGCCTGGCCGATGCCAGATCGGGCGCCAGCGCCAGGTACGTGATGCGCTCGACTGTGCCGCCGGCGGGCACGGTCAGCCGGTCGCCCACCAGGACCCAGTTGGAATCCTTCCCCTCGTCGGTCAGCGTGATCACCGGCTCTGGCGCGACGGCAATGGCCGTCCGGCCGGTCTCGGGATTGGTGATCGCTCCCCAGTGTTTGACGCGGATCCAGGCGTCCACAAAGCTGGTGCGTTTGCTCTCCCATCCTTCGCCGTGCAGGACGCTATTCTCGCTTGTGCCATCGGGCGCCCAGTACGTGAGCCATTCGCCGCGCACGCGCCGCACCGCCTCTGTCCGGTTCACCAAGCGATAGACCAGCTTGAGCAGCGGGCTGCCGCCGACGGTCAGATAGTCGAGCTGGAGCTGCAGGCCGCGCAGCGGCTCGCGCTGCGGGTCGCACGTCAGTCGCGCTCCCTGCCAGGTGATGTGCTGGCTGTCTCGCGCCGTGATGGCGCGGGCGTGGAACGACTCCTGATAGAGCTTGCCGGGGATGTTCCGTTCCTCCCATGCCATCAGCATCGGCCAGATGCCGCCGTACCAGGGTGCCATCCAGCTCTTGGTGGCGACGACCGGGAAGCGCGTGTCCAGATGATTGATGCCATCCGGCGTGACCCACGCCACCATGGCGCCGGCGAACGCGGGCGCGACCACAAACTGCGTCTGGCCGTTGTCCATCACCATCACCCGCTGCCCGGCGCGTTCCTCCTCGCGCAACTCCACCGGCGCGCCGTTGCCCAGTCGCACGAACGGCAGTGGATGCACCGTGTCGTTCAGCGGCGTGGACAGCAGCGCCTCGGCGATGTACGCGCCCGGCTGCTCGCCATCCTGGTGTAGCCTAATCGTGGCGGTGAAAGGGTGCTCGCGGTCCACCGCTCCGACATTCAGCTCGCTTGGCTCCAGGCGCCAACCCGCGGGCGGCGTCAGGCGGATGTCGCCTCTCAGCACCTGCTGGCGGCGGTTCTCCAGCCGCAGCGTTGTCGTTAGCGTGCGGCTCTGCGTCGCGGGCATGGGCGGGTCGAAGGAGAGCGCGACCAGCGGCGCCGGCTCGCGGCGCGCGGTCTCTGGCGCGCGTCCGCTCAGGTGATAGTAGGCGCGCTGCACATCCTGCCAGCCGCCGCGTCCCACATAGAGCCAGCAGGCGAACGGTTCTGCCCAGGCGTGCGGCTGGGCCGCGAACGGCGCGCGGTGCAGCGCCATACTCCACTCGGCGCGCAACTCGTCGAACGCCCGGTTCCAGATCACGCCCAACACGGCGTCCTCGCCCACCAGCGCGGCCCATTTTCCCGCATAGTCCTCAGATGCGCGCGGTACTTCCTGATCGCCACGCGGAAAGATGCGCGTGGAGCCGGTCAGTAACCCGCTGCGCAGCGGCAGCACTATGTCATAGGTCTGCTCCCAGCGCCGCCGCAGGAATTGCAGCAGCTCCGGCTGGTGCACCTGACCTCCTTCATTCAACGTGCGATACACGAGCTGCACCAGGGGTCCGCCGGAAAAGTGCGCCTCGCGCACCAGCATCAGCCCCGGGAAGCGCTTGGAGACCTGCCGCGTCTCCACCACGACGCCCTGCGCGGCTGGCCGCCAGGAGACATCCGCCTGCTCATGCTCGAACTCCCACGGCTCGTATGGCAGGCCATATTCGGCAAAGATGGCTCCCAGCGTCTGATCCGTCTCAGGTTGGATGAACTCCAGCCGCCCCCCCTTGCGGCGGATAACGTAGCCCATCTCGGTTGTCATCACTCGCACCTGCTGTTCATCCGCATGCGCCAGCGCTTGGCCCGGCAGCAGCGCGAATACCGGCAGCGTCTGTGGCGCGGCCTCGCCCGCCTTGTCCCCCATCTGGAACGACACGGTCGCCGCGATGGGATAAACTCCCGCGGTCTCGGCGCGCACCGTTACCGGCAGGCCCGATTGGCCGTGCGCGGGGAGCGACACCTGCTTGCTGTGAGCGCTCAGCGTCAGGCCCTGCGGCGCGACGAGATTGACCGTCGCCGTGACCGGCTGATCCAGCACGTTGCGGAGCTGCACGTGGATCTCGCGCTCCGCTCCTGGGGCTATGGCAAAGTGCCTAGGCAACGTTTCCACCACCACTGCCGGCTCCGGGCGCAGGCCCGTGCCCAGCGCCAGCAGCTCGCCATCCACCAGCAGCAGCGTCTCGATCTTGGGGGCAGGGCCATCCTTGGGCACGGGCGGCATGTTGGCGGCGATCTCGATCGCTGCCGCACGCGTTACCGTCTCGCCGGGCGCGACCGTCAGGTTGGCCTGATAGTCCAGCTTGATCTGATCCGTGCCGCGCGCGATGAGCGAGACCGCCAGTGGGCGGTCGCTCTTGTTGCGGATCTCCCAGCGCATGTCGGTGGGCAGCCCCTTGGGCGGCGCGATCTGCGCCGGGATCGCGGCGGCGGCGAATCTGGCGGTATCAATGCCGGTGATGGCACGTCCCTCGCGGTCCACCCACACCGTCAGCGCGTCCCCGTCCGCTTCCCAGTGATAGGTGAACACCTTCATCCCCTGCCATCGCTCGTCGTCCTCGTGCTGCTCCAGCTTGCGCGCGAACGTCTCGTACCAGTTGTGCTTGACAAAGTAGGGACGCGCCGCAGGCAGGGCGAGGATGCCGGGGATATAGTTCTGCATGTAGACGTCGCTATCTGGCATCCAGAAAAAGCCGGTCTTTTTGTATAGCGGCACCGACTTGAGGTTGCCGGGCCAGGTGTGCAGGTCCAGCCGCCGAAAGCCGAGCTTGATGCAACGCTCCAGCGACTCTTGCAGCAGCTTGCGCGCCAGGCTCCGCTTCTGGAATGCCGGATGCACATTGAGCAGGGCCACATAGCCGACGCCCGGCTCGGTGGCGTTCTTTTGCAGCGAGCAGTAGGCGGCGATCCGGCCCTCCGGCGTGGCCCAGATCATGACGTCAAGCGCCTCCTCTTCATGGTACCAGCGCGTGATGCGCTCCGCCGTCATCGGCACGCCACCCGTGAACGACCCCGGCCACTGGTCGTCCGATTCGTTCCAGAATGTCGCGAGCGCCTCGGCGTCGCGCGCGATGTCTACCGATCGCAATATCAGTTCTTCAGACACTGGGTTCCTCCCTCTTCTCCTCTGGTATCCGCCCCGACCACAAAAAAGCCGCGGGGCATGCCCGCGGCCAGGGATCATCATGAAAAAACGGCCGCGGGCGAGTGCACCCGCGGCCGTTGGTCACCGACACTTCACACAGGCGCACTACGACAAGGCATACCCTCCCAAAGCGCCGACGATGGTTGCCCTGAACATGTTGTGCCGCCCTCCCTACAATGATATGTCACAGATGAGCAGAAGTATATGCTGTTTTTGGCGCTTGTCAAGTTGGGTATATAATTAGCCCCAACGTGTGATCTGTCCACGGCGCGGCCGACCCCGTCGCGCACTGCATCTCACACACAGGAGATCCCATGACGAGCTGGAGTCCCGCACCCCGGCGGTCAAGTCCACATGCCGCCCTCCTGCGCTTGACGCGCTCTACCCACGCTTGTTTCACCGCCCTCCTCGCTCTGGTCGTGGCGATCGGGGGCTGTCTGCTGATTCCCATGGCAGCCGTGGCGCAAACGAGCCGGGATGACTCGCCGGAGGCGAAGGGATTCTTCCAGCCCCTGGCGCCCACGCCAGCGACGACCGAACACCTTGCCGCCACACCGGTATTCACCGAGACGTACGAGTTTGTGATGGGCTGGGGCGGGCCGGCGTTGCAGGGGGAGCTATCGTGGCCGCGTGGCGTGGCGGCGGACTCCAGCGGCTATGTCTATGTGGCCGACAGCAACCACCACGTGGTGCAGAAATTCGACGCCAACGGCTACTTTATCCAGAGTTGGGGTGGCTTTGGCAGCAGCCTCGGCCAGTTCGACATGCCGCACGGGATCGCGGTGGGCAATAACGATACGGTCTATGTGGTGGACCGGGGCAACGCGCGAGTGCAACGCTTTGATCGGTATGGCAATCTGATCTCGGCGTGGGGCGGCTTTGGCAGCGCCACGGGCAAGTTCAACTCGCCGGTGGCGGTGGCCGTCGCGCCATGCGGCTGGGTCTATGTAACCGATCTGGGCAACCAGCGCGTGCAAGTGTTCGAGGCCAACGGCCGTTTCTTGAACGCTTTTGGCGCGCCCGGCACGGGGGACGGCCAGTTCGTGCGGCCGGCTGGCATCGCCGTGGATTCGATCGGCTATGTGTATGTATCCGATGTGGGGCGACAGGATGTGCAGGTGTTCAGCGCGAACGGTGGCTATCTCGACCGCTGGGGCGGCCCGGGCGTCGGCGTGGCACAGTTCAACGAGCCGTGGGGCCTGGGGGTGGATCACAGAGATTGGATCTATGTCGCGGATACGTTGAACCATCGCGTCCAGTTCTTTGCCGGGAGTGGCTTCTATCTCGGCGTCTGGGGCAGCGAGGGGGGCAATCCGGGCCAATTCTCCATGCCCTTTGCGGTGGGCATCGGCCCGGCGGACACCATCTATGTGGCGGATGCGGGGAATAACCGCATACAAAAGTTCAGCCCCGCCATCGAGTTCCTGACGCAGTGGGGCGGGCAGGTCACGACGGTCGGGCACTTTCGCGAGCCGATTGGCGTCGCGGTGGACCGCAGCGACAACGTCTATATCACCGACACGCGCAACAACCGGGTGCAGCAGTTCGATGCCAGCGGGCGCTTTGTGCGCGCCTGGGGCGTCTTTGGCACGTACGGCAGCCCGGGCGGCTCCTTCTACTGGCCGATCGGCATCGCCGTCGGCTGTCGCGGCCATGTCTATGTGGCGGATTTCTACAACCATCGCGTGCAGGTCTTTGATGCGTATGGCGAGTTCATCCGCATGTGGGGCGAAAACGACAGCGCGCCCGGGCAGCTCTCCTTCCCGCGCGGCATCGCCATCGGCCCTGACTGCTATTTTTACGTTACCGATACCGGCAACAACCGCGTGGAGGTCTTTGATGGGCAGGGTGGGTTGTTGCGGATGTGGGGACGGTACGGCACGGGGCCGGGCGAGTTTCGCGGGCCGCGGCTTTTGGCCGTGGGCCCGAATGGCGACGTCTATGTGGCGGATACCGACAACCACCGTATCCAGGTGTTCGGCGCCAACGGCAGCTTTTTGCGGATGTGGGGCGGGTATGGCAGCGCGCCGGGCCAGTTCAACTGGCCCTACGGCGTGGCAGTGGACGCGCAGAGCAATGTCTATGTGGCGGACACGAACAACCACCGCATCCAGAAGTTCGATCAGTACGGGCGCTTTCTGACCTCGTTTGGCAGGCGCGGTGCGGGGCCGGGGGAGTTGCTGCAGCCGAGCGGCATCGCGATAGATAGCCGTGGCAATGTCTATGTAACAGATACGGGCAATCATCGCGTGGTCAAGTTCCGTCGCTACTATCGTGGCCTCCTGTATCTGCCGCTCATTATCCAGTGAGGCATGCCCGCCGATAGTCTTGGTAGAGACGATGCGAGCCGTCTTGTGGATGGCACAGCATCGAGAGCATAGCGATAGCGAGGTGAAACATGGCAAAAGTGCGCGTTGTCGTCGTTCCCGGCCAGGCGCTGCTGCGCGAGATCCTCTCGCCCCGCGCCAAGGCCAAGCTGGAAAGCTTTGCCGAGCCGATCTGGAACGACAAGGAAGAGCCGCTGAATGCGGAAGAGCTCAAGGCGCGGCTGCCCGGCGCATGGGGGTGCATCACCAGTTGGGGCGCGCCCCGCTTCTCCGCCGAGATCGTCGCCGCCGCCGACAAGCTGCAGATCATCGGCCACGCGGCCGGCTCGGTCAAGGGGCTTTTCTACCCGGCAGTTTTTGACCGGGGTATCACGGTAGTCAATGCTGCGGCCACCATCGCCGACTCGGTGGCCGAGTTCACGCTGGCTGAGATGCTGGCGCTGCTGCGCGACTTTTACCCCTACAGCGAGGCGATGCGCGCCGGCGAGGTGTGGCCCAAGCGCGGCGCGTCGCACGAGCTGTATGGCAAGCGCGTGGGCATCATCTCTGCCAGCATGGTAGGCCGGCGCGTCATCAAGCTGCTGGAGCCGTTCCACACCGACACGCTGGTCTATGATCCGTACTTGCCGCTGCCCGAAGCGCAGCATCTGGGGGTCAAGCTGGCCGCGCTGGACACCATCATGTCCACCTGCGACGTCATCTCCATCCACGCGCCGGTAACGGACGAGACGATCGGCATGATCACGGCGGATCTGCTGAAGATGATCAAGCCCGGCGCGGTGTTCATCAACACGGCGCGCGCCGTCGTCGTGGACTATGACGCGCTCTACGCGGAGCTGGCGACGGGCCGCTTCAAGGCCGCGCTGGACGTCTTTCCGCAAGAGCCGCTGGCGGCAGATAGCCCCTTCCGCAAGTTGCCCAACGTCATCCTCACGCCGCACATGGCCGGCTGGGCCACGGAATCGCGCCTGCGCCTGGTGGAGACGGTGGTGGATGACATGGCGCGCTTCCTGAAGGGCGAGCGGCCGCTGAACTGGGTGGACCCGGCCAAGATCGCCATTCTGGCATAGGCGCGGTCGCGCGAGGGGCACGATGATGAGCGATGAGGAGAACACCTTTGTCTGGCCGGGCGGACGGCTGGGCGCGATCTCGCTGACCTTTGATGACGGGCTGCGCTCGCAACTGGAGATCGTCGTGCCGCGCCTGAATGAGCGCGGCCTGCGCGGCACCTTTTATCTCAACCCGCGGGATGGCTGGGAGGAAAAGCTGGCCCCCTGGCAGGAGGCACATCGCGCCGGGCACGAGATGGGCAATCACACCATTGCCCACCCGTGCAGCCTGAACATCCAGCCCACGTTACAGCGCTGGACGCTGGCGCAGCTCGAGGCGGACATGCTGGAGGCGGAGCGCCGTCTGAGCGCGCTCTTCCCGGAGCCAGGCGGGCGCAGCTTTGCCTACCCCTGCTACGAGGATTACGTGGGGCGGGGCCTGACGCGACAGAGCTATGTGCCGCTGGTCGCCCGCCATTTCGTGGCGGGCCGCGCTAAGGGCACCTCCATGCGCGGCAACCATCCCATCCACGCTGATCTGCACCACCTCAGCTCGTGGAACGCGGAGGCGATGACCCCCTGGGAGCTGATCGGCCTGGTGGAGACAACCATCGCCGAGGGATGGTGGGGCGTCTTTACCTTTCACGGCATCAACGAGGGCCATCTGGCCATCTCGGAGAATTGGTTCTGCGCCTTGCTGGACTATCTGGCGGGGCAGAGCGAGATCATCTGGACCGCGCCGGTGGCGGTCGTGGCGCGGTATATCCAACAACAGGCGCACGAGGGGTGAGACGATGAAAGAACAGGCGATCCCACGACCAGAGCATCCGCGCCCGCAGGCGGTGCGCGACGCGTGGCTGAACCTCAATGGGCGGTGGGATTTCGAGATGGACGAGGCGCGCGACGGCGCGCAGCGGCAGCTCCATATGGCAGACCGGCTGGCCGGTGAGATCGTCGTGCCCTTCTGCCCAGAAAGCGCGCTATCGGGGATCGGGCGCACCGAGTTCCTGCCGCCACTCTGGTACCGGCGCTCCTTCACGCTGCCGGAGGCGTGGCACGGACAGTGCGTGCTGCTGCATTTCGGGGCGGTGGACTATCAATGCCAGGTCTGGGTGAACGGCCAACCGGTCGGCGCGCATCGCGGCGGTTATGCGCCCTTTACGTTTGACATAACCGGTGCGGTGCGCTGGGACGCGCCGAACAACCTCGTCGTCCACGCGCAGGATGACACCACCTCCCGCCTACAGCCCAAGGGGAAACAGTCGGAAAAGCCTGAATCTTACGGCTGCCACTATACGCGGGTGAGTGGCATCTGGCAGACAGTGTGGCTGGAGGCGGTGCCGCAGACCTACATCGGCGATTTCGCGCTGACGCCCGACTGGGCGAACGGGGTGCTGGCGGTCAGCGCCCGGCTCGTCGGTGGCGCGCAGGAGAGCGAGTTGCGGCTGCAGGCATCTGCCGACGGGCGTGTCTGTGGCGAGGCTTTGGTGCAATGCAGTGGCGGCTGGGCCAGCGCGCGCCTTCCCCTCTCCGTCATCCACTCCTGGGCGCTAGACGATCCCTTCCTCTATGATCTGGAGCTGGAGCTGTGCAACCCGGACGGCAGCCGCGACGTGGTGCGGAGTTACTTTGGCTTGCGGGACATCGCCATCCGGGGGAATGTGTTCACGCTGAACGGGCAGCCGATCTTTTTGCGGCAGGTGCTGGATCAGGGCTATTATCCCGATGGCATCTACACCGCACCCAGCGACGACGCGCTGCGGCGCGATGTGGAGCTGGGGCTGGCGTTTGGCTTCAACGGCGCCCGACTGCACCAGAAGGTGTTCGAGCAGCGCTATCTATACTGGGCGGACAGACTCGGCTATCTGGTGTGGGGCGAGTTCGGCGACTGGGGCGCGGAGATCAACGATCCGCGCGTGCTGGCGCGCATCTTGGAGGAATGGTTGCCGGTGGTGCGCGCCACGTACAGCCATCCCGCCGTGATGGGCTGGTGCCCGGCCAACGAGCGCCACGCCGGTGAATACCCGGACGCGCTGCGGATGCTCTATCTTGTTACCAAGGAGCTCGATCCCACGCGACCGGTGATTGACACCAGCGGCTATGTGCACGTGATCACCGATGTCTATGATGTGCACGACTATGATCAGGACGTGGCGCGCTTCCGCGCGCGCTATGCGCCGCTGGCCACGGGGCAAGAGGTCAACATCTATGCGGAGAAGGGGCGTGACTGGGACATCCCGCACGCTGGACAGCCTTTCTACGTGAGCGAGTACGGCGGCATCTGGTGGAATCCGGGGCAGCGCGATGAGGTGAGCTGGGGCTATGGCGGCGTGGAGGCGCGCCCGCGCAATGAGGAAGAGTTCCTGGCGCGCTATCGCGGGCTGACAGAGGCGCTGCTGTTCAATCGGGGCGTCTGCGGCTTTTGCTACACGCAGATCACCGACGTCGAGCAGGAGGTGAACGGGCTGTGCACCTATGATCGCCGGCCCAAGTTTCCGCCGGAGCGCATCCGCGAGATCAACGCGCAGCGAGCCGCCATCGAAAAGTAGCGGCGCTGCAGGCTGTGGGCCTGTGGGGCAGCTTGCTTGTCTCCAGACGCAGAGCGATGAGAGGCACCCCAACGGTGCCTCTCATCGTCTTCATCCGCGCTATCTTGAGGGGGCAGGCTGTGTCGGCGTTACGGTCTCTGTCGCCGTGATCGGCGCCGTGCCGGTGATCGTGGCGGTCTCGGTCAGTGGGCTGGTGATGCTCAACTCGGGCGGCCGCATCTGCACGCCCGCGGGCATGATTGAGCGCGATATCATCCCGCTCAACGTGTTCCAGATGATCTCCAGCTCGCGCGCCGCGGCAAAGGTATCGGTGTCCAGCAGCGCCTGCGCGCTCTTGGCGCGCCTGGTGATCGGCTCAAGCTGCGCCAGCGGGATGTCGGTGCTGAGAGCGATGAATGTCGCCACGTGATCGCCGGCGATCTGGAGCGCGCTGGCCGCCAGGCCCGCGTTTCGCTCCAGCAGGTAGAGTCGCGCCTGCAGGATCGCCTCTGCGGCCTGCATCAGCACCAACTGCCGGGCAAAGGCGTTGCTGAGCTGGATGGGCATCGTGATCGTGCCCTGGAGTTCCAGCACCACCCCACGCACATCGCTGATGGTCTGGGTGAGGCTGATCACCTCCGTCTGCAGCACGCCATATCCTGTGTTCAGTGTGGTGAGCAACGCCCCATTTGCCTGCAACTGCTGTTGGTGCTTGTCGGTTTGTTCCCGATACAGGCTCAACGTCCTGTCGAGCGCGGCGAGGCTGGTGCTGGCCTGCGTCAGCGTTTCGCTCAGCGCCTGTTGCTGCTTTTGCAAATCTCCCAGCGCCAGAATCTGCTTTTGCAGCGTCTCACCTAGGTCGTTGACATCCTGGCGCAACAGGGCGAACATCTCGGCCCGCGTTGCCTTTTCCGTTGCCAGCGCCGCCTCCAGCGAGGTGATCAGCACCGCCTGCTCGTTCGCCTTCTGTTGCAGCGACACGATCTCGTCGCGCGCCTGTCGCAGGTCCGCGTTGACGGTGGTCTGCAGGTTGTCCAGGTCGCTCTCCAGGAACTCGATCTTGACCTGGCTCACCTGCACCGGGTTGAGGACTTGGTTGTAGAACCAGGGGATGCCCACATAGGCGACGTAATAGATGACCAGGCCGAGCACCACGCCCAAACCGATGGCAATGATCAGGCGAATAAGCCAAAGGATAAAGAGCCACAGCCCCCGCCAAAACCCGATCTTGCGCCTGGTCCTGTTCTCCGCTGTCTCGCTCATGCCTTTCCTCCCTCTGCCTCCCTGACCTCGGTTCGATGTCGCACAGGTGGCCCAGGTGCTATCATACCACCCGGGTCAATAGGGTGCACATCACGCCCTATGGCGTGAGGAGCTGGCGTAGGCCGTCTAGGAACTTCTGGAATACCTCGGTTGCGGAGCGAACCTGCGCCACCTGCTGGTTGATCTCGCCGACCTGTTGTCCCAGCGTCTCCACCGCTGGCTGGAGCTCATCAACGGTGGCGCCGAGCGTGTCGAGCTTGGCAGCGGCGGCATCCACATTGCCGGACAGCGTGCCAAGTTCGCCCCCCAAGCTTTGCAACTCTCGACCGAGATCGTCAATCGTCTCACGGGCGGCCCCCAGGTCGCTCTGCAACGCGTCCACCTCTCTGGGCAGGGTGCTGAGCGCCGTGAGCTGCTCCTGGGCCTTGCCCAGAGTAGCGCTCAATTCGTCTATCCGTCGCGCCAGCTGCGCCTGCTCGCGCGTCAGGCGAAGGCCATCGGTGGCAGTGGCGAACGACAGCGAGCCATTGATGCCGCTCAGCACGAGCAGGGTGATGCCGACTCCCAGGGCGGCTCCCAACAGGACGGCTCCCAGGAACCATGCCCAGAGCGCGCTGCCCTTTCGCTCTTTGACCTCGGCCCGCGCTTCCTCTTGCACTCGCGCCTTTTCCCGCGCGATCACGGGGGCGGCGCCCGCCGCCATGGCAATGCTGGCCAATTGCGCGGTGTGCGGTGCGGCCGTCGCTGCGGCCGCCGGTGCGTGCTCCACTTTCTCCGCGACCGCCTCCGGCTCTTCAGGCATCTCTATCTCCTCGACCTCTTCTTCTGGCCCTTCCTCGGCCTCTGGCATCGAGCCGCTCTCTGGCTCCAGCGCCTCGGCTAGCTCTGCGGTCGCTTCTTCGGCGGACTCCTGTGCCTCTTCGGCTGCTTCTTCTGCGAATTCATACCTCTCTTCCAGAGCGCTGCTTTCCGCGAGCTCCAACTCGGCTGCCGCCTCCTGAGCCGCCTCATCGTCCCATGTGGCCTCTGATGCTTCCATCTCCGACGCGCTCACCTCACTCTCGGCCGTGAGCTCGTCGTCGCTCTCGATGAGGATGTCGTCATCCGGCTCTGTAACATGGGGTTGCCTGCTGGGCGTCGTTGCCTTTGGCTTGCGTCTGCGTGCCATCTTCCTCGCTCCTTTCACAGGATATGCGGGAGGTCAGCCCCACGACAGGGCAACTGGTCTATCTCTCCCACAGCACAATGTGCTATCTACCCAAAGCCATTATACAGTACACTTGGCAACAGCGTCAAATGTGGCTTTTGCCTCCATGCAGAGGAGGACATTTGACAAAACCTTTTGTGGGTGTTATGCTCGATGCTCGTGATACCCTGTCGCGCCGAGGCGTAGGATGGCGGTTGCGGATAGCGATTCGTGCGGCACATGCGAGTTCAATGCAGCCAACCAGGGGGGAGCGGGTCGGGCGCTCCACGGGTCGGTCGCTTACACTTGCCAGGTGCGCGGCACCGATGTGGACAATCCCTTCTGGACCTACTGCTACAACCATCCGCGCCGCAATCCGCTTCTGGTGACGACGCCGCGCGGGCCACTCTGGGCTGCCGCCTCGCCACGGCTGCGCCAGATCCCCCTGGAGGGCGGCCATCTGACAGAACGCCTCTACCTGCCGCCAGAGGCGCAGCCACCGCCGGAGGGGAATCGCTATCGCCGCGTCCCCTACTTTGAGGGAGTGCGCCCCTTGGATAGCGACGAGGGACGCTGCGCGGTATGTGGCGAGGTCGCGGAGCGCACCATCGCGCTGCGGCTGCCGGGAGAGGGCCGGCGCTGCTTTTGCAGCGTAACACACTATCTGCAACACTGGCTGGAGCACGCCGCAGACGCGGAGCCGTATCGCGGGCGGCGGCCGGTGCCGTTCGATATCGTCTATGGGGACCTGCTGGCTCTAGGCGAGGAGCTGACGCACGCCGAGGCCGAGTTTGCGTCCACGCTGGACAAGAAACCGCTGCTGGAGCTGCTCTCCGGTCTGGAGGGCGCGCTGGTGCAGATCGGCCAGGGATATATGGATATCGCCGCCGCCGAGCAGCTCCTGCGTGCCGCGCCCCGCGCCAATGGCGGCGATATGCCGGTGTCGCGGCACATTCTGCGTGCCTGGGTGCAGATGGCGCGGGTGGGGGCGGCGCTCCGCGAGGAGCCGCCGGATCGCCAGCTCGTCAGCGGGGCGTTGCGCGACGTGCGGGACGCGCTCTCGCGCTTTTTTCTCGCCGAGCCGGATAAGGAGCGCCGGATAGAGTCCGGCAAGCGTTGGTGGCAATTCTGGAAGTAGCCCACTCGATCAAGGAGGAGCATTCATGCCCAAAATATCGTTCATCGGCGCGGGCAGCGTCGTCTTTGCCCGCAGGTTGATCGGCGACATATTGTCGTTCCCCGAGCTGCAGGGGAGCACGATCTCACTCATGGACATTGACGCGGGCCGCCTGGAGCTGATCACCCAGTTGGCCAACAAGATGGTAACGCAGTTCGGCTGGGCGGCGACCATCGAGTCCACACTCGATCGCCGCGAGGCGTTGGCCGGTGCCGACTATGTGCTCATCATGATTCAGGTGGGCGGCCTGGAGGCGTTCGCCTCGGACGTTGAGATCCCGCGCAAGTATGGCATTGACCAGACGGTGGGCGATACCATCGGCCCCGGCGGTGTCTTTCGCGGGCTGCGCACGATCCCGGTGCTGCTGGATATCTGCTGGGACATGGAAGAGGTGTGCCCCGATGCGCTCCTCATCAACTACAGCAATCCGATGGCGATGAACTGCTGGGGAATGGATGAGGGGAGCGACATTGCCACTGTTGGCCTCTGCCACAGCGTGCAGGGCACGGCGGCACAACTGGCGCGTTACATCGGCGCGCCTGAAGACGAGGTGTCATACTGGGTGGCCGGAATCAACCACATGTCATGGTTCCTGGATTACCGCTGGGGCAAGAAAGACGCCTACCCGCTGCTATGGGAAGCGATGGAAAAGCCAGAGGTATATGCCAAAGATAAGGTGCGCTTTGAGATCATGAAGCGGACCGGCTACTTTGTTACCGAATCCAGCCACCACATGTCCGAATACGTCCCCTACTTTCGCCAGCGCCCGGAGCTGATCGAACGCTTTGTGACGCCGCGCTGGGACTATCTGGAGATCTGCCGCTCCGGCTGGCAGCCACACTATGATCGCATTCGCCGCCAGATCGCGGGTGAAGAGCCATTGCAGATCGAGCGCACGCACGAGTACGCGGCGCAGATCATCTATGCCATGGAGACTAATACCCCCACCCGCATCAATGGCAACGTCCGCAACGACAGCCTGATCAGCAACTTGCCGGAAGGGTGCTGCGTCGAGGTGCCGTGCCTGGTGGACGGCATGGGCATTCATCCGTGTCGCGTCGGCGACCTGCCATCGGTGTGCGCGGCGCTGAACCGCAGCAACATCAATGTGCAGGAGCTGGCAGTGCAGGCTGCGCTCCTGGGCGATCGTGAGCTGGTGGTGCAGGCGGTGATGATGGACCCCCTAACCGCCAGCATCCTCAACCTGGAAGAGATCGAGGCGATGGTCGCCGAGATGTTCGCGGCGGAAGCAGCCTATCTGCCGCAATTCAGCTAAGTGCAAAGCGGCGGCGCGGCTCTTGTGCTGTTTGGCAGTGTGTCCTATAATGAAGCCAGGCCTGTGGGGGGGAAAAGAGAGGGAGCAACATGTCCGAGATCCCGCGTAATGAAAAGCAGGAGAAGCAGGAAAAGCAGGAGGAAAAGGACGAGAAGGAGCGCGGCGGCTGGGACGAGAAATGGCGAAATGACCCGCTAGGCGCCATCACCTGGGCGGCCATCCTGATCTGGGCGGGCCTCGTCTTGCTGGCGGAGAATCTGGGCCTGTTGGTGCCGCTGGAGGCGTTGAGCGCCTGGAACGTGATTTTTGCCGGCGCGGGGCTGATCGTCCTGTTGCAGGCGCTGGTGCGGGTGCTTGTGCCCGCCTACCGGCGGCCTGTGGTCGGCACGGTGATCTTTGGCCTGATCCTGATCGCCATCGGGCTGGGCGATATCTTCAACTGGGGCATCGTCTGGGCGCTGATCGTCATCGCGCTCGGCGTGTCGCTGCTCCTGCGGGGTGTGATCCGTCGCCAATAGCAGGCGACTATAGCCGTCCCAGGTTGAAGCTCATAAACTGATCCCAGGCATAGCGCAGCGGCATCCACCAGCGATCGCGGCCAATGCAGCGATAGTAGGGCGGCCGCATCGCGAGGATCATGTCGCCGATCTTGTAGCGCGCCAGAATGGGTGTCGAGACGATCAGGCTGCCCATCTCGCCGGGCCGCATCTCGTGCAGCATCTTGACGCCAGAACGGGTCTGCACCTCGAAAAAGTAGAGGTCGTAGTTCGGCATCCAGGCGCGCTTTTCGTCTCCCTGTTGCCCGAACATCCCTTCCGTCGCGCCGTAGATCTCGCGGATGGCTGCGGGGCCGTAGAGGGCATGCAATGCCGGTGGATAGCGGGTATTGATGCCGGGCACGCTCCCCAGCGTCATGATCTGCGTCTGCCAGAGGTTCTTTGGATATGTCCTGTACTTCTGGCAGAGGTAGCGGGCGAACATAATGGCGGTCGGCGCGACACCACCCACCAGCGTTACATTCTCCCCCTTGCACTTTTGATATGCCAGCTCAAAGCGCGCATCCCAGTCCGCCCTGGTCTTGCCTCCACCCAGCGCGTCTATCTCCTCCTGAGCCGGCACGGAGCGGATCGGCGTGAAGCGGGCCACGAACTTGGTGTAGATCCCCGAGCTGTAGCCATACTCCAGCTCGCGGTCTCCCACGCGCACCGTGCCCACCACCGAGGGGAAATTGAGGTTCAGGTTGACGCCGCGCAAGAGATCATAGCGGCCCGTATCCGCGACGTATTTGAGCATCGCGCGCCCGGCGCTGACCCGGATGCGCAGGTCGTTCGCCGTCATGGGGATGAACTTGGGCTCGCCGCCGCTGGTGCCGCGCGTGATGGCCCACCCGATCGGCTCTTCCGTCAACAGCAGCTCCGTCTCGCCCGCCATGACCCGCTTGATGAGCGGCGCATAGTCATCGTAGGTCATCACCGGAAAAGCCCGGCGATATTCGGCCAGCGTGCTCACATTCGCCGCGCCGTGCTCCCGGCCATAGCCCGTTCCGGCATAGCCCCGCAGCAGGCGCGCGAGCAGCGCTTCCTGCGCGCCTGCAGGATCCGCCAGCGCGGCCAGCCACGGTTGCAGCGTCTCCCGGATTATCGCCTGAGGGTCTTGTGTTGTCATGCGTTCCTCCTGCCTCTCACCTGCCTAATATGCGGGCTGAAACAGCACATCAAAGCCACCGCCCTCGTCGACAAGTCTGTCGAAAAGCGCGCGCAGTGTCTCGTATGCGGCTCGATCGCCGCGACACGCGCGCTGCACCAGCGACTCGTTCTCCGTGCCGACCACCTCGCGCAGGCGCGCCATCCGCTCCCTGGCGTAGTAAAGCGGCGTCGTGTATAGGCCATCGTCGGCGCACGCCTCGCAAAAACCGGCATAGATGGTGCGCCGGCCGTTCTGCACGAAATCCCACGCCATCTCCGGGTTGTGGCGCAACTGCTCCACATGTCGCGCCTCGTGCCGCAAGACGTCCACCCAGCCGGAGACGCTGATGGCGTCCACCTCCTCCCCCGGCACAAAGATGCAGCCGGGATAGCACGATAGCGAGCGGGTGTCTATCCCTTCGTCCGGGCCGGTGGTGGCACGGAACTTGCGCCGGCGCAGCAGACGGTAGATGTCGCCACGCAGGTCGTCATCGCGGGACGTGAGGATCACCAGCTCGATCCCATCCATCTCGCCCGCTGCGGCCAGGCTGCGAAAGGCGCGCGCCACGTTGGAGCTGCTGGGGCCATGCACGACCGCATCGTCGCCGGCGCTTAGCTCGCCCACGCCCATGATCTCGTCCAGCGCAGCCTGCGCGCTGCGGCCCGGCGCTGCCCCGTGCAGCGGGAGCAGGTCTTCTGCCGACAGTCCCAGGCGGCGCAGCCGATACCACAGCTCGGTGGCGTGTGGCCCCTCGGCCATGGCCCACATCCGCGCCTGCGCCTCGAGCCTGTGGCGCGCATCTGCCGCCGGCACGGGTGGTGCTGCGCTCGCGAGTGGCCAGGTGGCTAGCACTAGCAGACATATCAGCGCCAGCAACGTGGCACGGCGCATGCCCCTGTATCGCCTGTCTTTAGACAATAACGGCTATCCCTCTATTGTTACGAGTCTCGCGTCACATTGGCGTTGTTTTCGCCGCATCCGGGCCAATTATACGCCAAAGGCGCATGCAAGCCAAGCCTACTTGCCGGCCTTGCGCCGTCAGCTATACTGATCTTCAACCGCAGCATGGTGTGTGGAGGTGAGCGAATGACGGTCACGGCTCTGGAGCAGCGCGTGCTCAATGCCATCCGCATGGATGATCTGCTGCAAACTCTGGCCGACCTCGTTGCCATCCGTAGTCTGGGTGGCGCTGAGACGCCGGCGCAGGAGTATGTGGTCCGCCGCCTTCAGGAGAGCGGCATTGCCAGCGATGTCTGGGAGCTGGATATGGCGCGGCTGCGGCAGCATCCGGCCTTTGGTGTGGAGGTGGAGCGCGAACGGGCGCTGGGCGTCGTCGGCGCGCTGGGCGAAGGCGGCGGCCGCACGCTGATCCTCAACGGCCATGTGGATGTCGTGCCTGCCGGGGACGAGGCGAACTGGCGCTACCCGCCGTGGCAGGCCACCGTGGCGGAGGGCAGGGTGTACGGGCGCGGCACGGCGGACATGAAGGGTGGCGTGGCGTGCATGCTGCACGCGGCCAAGGCGATCCGCGACGCGGGCGTGCGGCTGTCGGGCAGGCTGCTCATCGAGACGGTGGTGGGCGAGGAGGACGGCGGCATCGGCACGCTGGCGGCAGTGCTGCGCGGCTATCGGGGCGATGGCGCCATCGTCGTGGAGCCCACCGGGCTGTGCGTTGCCCCCGCACAGGGGGGCGCGCTGAACTTTCAGGTGACGGTGATCGGACAGTCGGCACATGGCTGCGTGCGCGAAGAAGGCGTCAGCGCCATTGAGAAGTTCACTCCCATCCATCAGGCACTGCTGGCGCTGGAGGCCGCGCGCAATCGGCGCGTCCACAATCCGCTCTATGCGCGCTACCGCCTGCCGCACGCGTTGAGCATCGGCCAACTCGAGGCGGGAGACTGGGCCTCGTCGGTGCCGGAGCGGTGTACCTTTCGCGGGCGGTATGGCGTGGCGCCGGGCGAGGATGTGGCGGCGGCGCGGCAGGAGTTCGTCGCGGCGATCGCGCGGGCGGCGGAAAGCGATCCGTGGCTGCGCGCGCATCCGCCACGGGTGGAGTGGTGGGGCGGCCAACTGGAGCCTGCCAGCATCCCGGCCGATCATCCGCTGGTGGCGACGGTTGCCGACGCGCTGGCCGCGGCGACGGGGATCTCGCCGCGGTGTGAGGGGATGACCTACGGGGCAGACATGTGGCTCCTGGTGAAGGAGGGCCACACGCCCACCGTGCTCTTTGGGCCGGGAGACGTGCGCCAGGCGCACGCACCGGACGAGTTCGTGCCCGTCGCACATCTGGAAGCGACGGTGCGCGCTCTGGTGCTGGCGGCGCTGCGCTTTTGCGGCGCGAGCTGATCAGATGACATAACGTGGGCGGCACTGCAACCGTGCCGCCCACGTGCGCGGCGCGTTACCAGTGGCGCGGCACGTTCCACTGCGGCGCGCGATCCTTCCAGTCTTTCGTGATCTCGGCGGGATCGAACGTCTCCTCGCTCAGCTCCACTCGTGGCACGCGATCCAGTCGGAATGAGACCACGTGATCGCCGGCGAAATCGTATGCCCAGAGATAGTCGCGCGTGGCCGTATCCGGCGTCTTGCCCGGCTTGATGTCCAGCGGCGCGACGAGGTGTACCTCCTCCGGCGCGGTGGGCGTGGGCCGATAATAGACGTTTAGCCGGCGCTTTTCCGCGATGGCCTGCGTGATCTGGTCCACGATGCGCGTTACGTTCAGCTCTTGCGCCAGAGAGAGCGCCCCCTGCACCTCTGCCGGGCTGGAAGCGGCCATGATCTTGGCGCGGGTTACCTCCGCCACCTGCCGGTTGTCCAGCGCCTCCACCTCCTGCAATGCGCGCACCTTGGCCTCGCTCAAGGTTGCCGTAAAGCCGCTGCTGGACATAGAAAGCTCTGTGATGCGATCAACGGCGAGGAGCAGCAACAGCCCCAGCATGCCCGCGATGATCACCTGCACCCGGCTGCTGCTCAGCTCGGCGCTGCCAAGCCCGACTGTGGTCTCGTAGAGCACAAAGGCAAAGATGATCAGCACCAGCAGCTTGAGGATCGCTGGCAGCCAGATGCGCAATGCTTCTTCCTGTCGGTTTCCCTCTCGTTCTGACATGCGCCCTCCTCCTGATGTACGCGCTTTTCCCTGCTTTGCATTCCGATGTGCGATGGCAGCCTCGGGGGTGCTGCTGCCAGCCCAGGAACACTCCACTGCCACATCGCGCATTATAGCGCAAAATCGCGTTGGCGTCATACCGCATGTGCGCTGCACATGCCGTTGGCGACTTTGACATTTTCTTCGAAATGGCTATAATGACATTCTTAGCCGGGGAAGTGTCGGAACTGGCAGACGAGCGTGACTTAGGATCACGTGGAGCGAACCGTG
>JAIOAV010000047.1 GCA_019873665.1 Chloroflexota bacterium | reverse complement strand
TCTTCCGATCTCGGCATGTACGATCACATGGAGCAGCTAGCGCAGTATCACACGAGCTGTCCGGCGCTGGCCGCGTGGCGCGTCGTGTCGTCGAAAGTGGCGCAAGTGCTGATAACGCTAGTGCTGGTCGCGCTGGTGTACGCGATCATCGTGGCAGTGCAGGCGGGGTTCAGGTTGCCATGAAAGTTATAACATCGGTGAGGAGACGCATGGGCTGGAGACGTGTCGCATTACTGATCGCGATAATCGCGCTGCTGGCGGCGTGCTGGCCGGAGCGGGTTGGCGAGCTGGCCACGAGGCACGCTAGCGCCCTTCAGGTGCCTAGCAGCATCCTGGTGATGCATGACTATGCCAACCGCGATTGGTGTGCTGAGCGCCCGGCCTGGAGACAGGTCGGTGCGTGGATGTGGTGGGGCTGGGACCAGCTCCACGCAGACTCGGAGATCATTGAACGATACCTGTCGCAGGCTAGCGCGCTCGGCAAGCGCGTGGCGATCTCCATCATGCTCTATCCTGACATCGGACGAGACACAACTCCTGCCAGTGTCTACACAGCACTGGGGCGGACGGCGGGGTGGACACTGGTGAACGCGGCGGGACAGACGACCACCTGCCCGCTTTATGGCGACGCCGGCTGGGAGGCGGCATACGCTCGCCTGGTGGCCGAGCTGGGCGCGCGCTATAACGCCGATCCGCGCGTGCATTCTGTCTGGATCGCCACCGGCGTCTATGGCGAGACGGTCATCAGCAAAGACGGCTTTTCTCTGCCAGCTTACTACTTCCGTCGCTGGGTGGTGCGTGCGATGGATGTGTATCGTGCCGCATTTCCGGATAAGCCGCTCTTCATCATGCTCAGCACCGCCGATCGCGCGTACTATGTCTCAGAAGCGGCCAAGCGCGGTATCGGGATCAAACTCAACACTCTCCTGCCGGACCCAGGGAACGCCATTCTGCGAGACGGCAACGGGCAGACACAAGCCGCACAGGCAGCGATGGCTGCGGCACTGCCCGTGGCGTATGAGCACGCGATGGGCGCATCCCAGCCAGATGTGTACTGGGCGATGCTGTATGCGCTGACATGGGGAGCGAGGGCGCTTGACTTGCCGGTTGACCGGCTGGACACGTTGGCTGCACTGAGAACGCCGTGGGACGAGCCGATGTGGGATTTCTCCTTGCGCCTGATGGATGACGCGGACGCGCTGTTTTGGGTAGCGCGGCAAGCCAGGACGCCGTACAGAGACGGAATGTGGGAGGGCGGCTGGCCCGGGCCTTGGGAGAGGGGCATCAAGCTCTCCAGCGGTGAGGTGTCATTGTGTGCGCGGGAGTCTGGTTGCTGGTCGCAAGCACCGGCTGAGTTGCGCGATGTGTACGGTGCCTGGGGCATCGGGCGCTGGTCCGGCGAGCTGCTGTTCGAGATGAACCACGGCTGGTACGCAGACCGAGTGCGAGTACGCGCAGTGGTGAGCGGGCCGGCGACGCTCCGCTATGGCGCGCAACGGGACGCCGCAATCGGCACGGGCTGGCAGACGCTGGAGGTAGTGGAGAACTCGTGGTTCGGCGGCGCGTTCGAGTTGGAGTGCGCTGATTGCTGGCTGCACATGGTGTATGCAGAGCCAGTAACAGCAGACACGGAGACACCAAGCCCGAGTCCGTCCGCGACCGCGACGCCAGCGCCGACCGCGACGGCGACCGCGGCAGCCACGCCGGATTGGGGCGTGTTGTGGCAAGAGACGCGAGGCGAGTTGCTATCGCTCGACCAGAGAGTGCAAGACTTGGAGGAGATCATAGAGAAGTTAAAGGAGGCACTAAAATGACACTATGTGAGGCTTTGGCTGGAGGATTGACGAACGCTGGTATCGCGTTGGCGTTCGGTATATTGATGTCGTTTATTCTAGACTGGTTCCCGCAGTTTGAGTACGCAGCGCCGAGGGTCAAACGCGCTGTGGTAATAGTTCTGGCGCTGGCGATCCCACTGGCCGCGGCGCTACTGCTAGTCGTGTTAGGGTGTGCGCCACTGGACCGCGAGCTGATCTGGCACGCGGTGTACGCGGGGTTCGCTTGGTTCCTCGGCTCACAGTTCGCGCACATGCGCGAACTGTCGCCGGATAGTGAGCTGCTATAGCAGACGATCTACACCACCCTATGAGCGCTAAAACCCGCGCCGTCGGCATTTGCGACTTTTGCGGGGGGAGCATTCCCCCCGCCGAGTGGTACACTACGAAGGGACGGCCTCGGTTGTACTGCTCTATCGAGTGCCGTAATACGGCAAATAGTCGCGCCGGGAACACGAAGCGGATCGCCAAGGCGCGGGAGCGCGTGGCGCGTGGTCAATGGCGGAATCCAGCACCGCCCGAGACGTACTCGTCTGAGGAGCAATCGCGCCGCGCGCGGCTTGGCCGGCAGCGCGAGGTAGCCGAGGGGCGCTGGCGAAATCCGGCACTCTCCACAGAGGCGCGGCAGAAACTCTCGCGTCCCCGCACGCACGCCGATAACCTGCAGCTTCACGCGATACTGGCGAGACTGACTCGCGGAGAGCCACTGGCAGAGATGACGCCAGAGGAAAAGCGAATCGTTAGCGAGTATCGTAAGAAGCTGCGCGCAAAGCGCAAAAGCGAATAGCGAATAAGGTGGTGTAGATGAGAAAGAGCCGAGGGGGCTCGGCTCTTTCATTTTTCACAGTCGCCATCGGTCCACGGGGCTCGCTCGTTGGTGCGCCTCGGCCATATCGGTCTGCGCCAGCGCCAGGTAGCGCCGCACCATGTCGAGCTCGGTGTGCCCCAAGAGGCGCTGCAGGGTGAAGATGTCGCCGCCATTGCGCAGGTACTGGATGGCGAACGTGTGCCGGAAGCGGTGCGGATGACAGTCTGCGACGCCGGCGCGGTCGCCGAGTCGAGCCAGGAGCGTGTGCAGCGCATAGCGGTTGAATGGCGCGCCTCGAGCGGTGATGAACAGTGGCGCGTCGGGCGTGAGCCCCTCCCGCGTCGCTAGATAGCGCCACAAAGCAGCGCGCGCTGCTTTGCCGATGTAGACATGGCGTCCTTTGCTCTTCTGTGCCGAGCCAAAAGCGGCAACGCGCACCTCCCCCGTCTCCAGGTTGGCGTCCTCCCGCGTCAAGCGAGACAGCTCCCCCGCGCGAATCCCCGTATCCAGGAGCACGAGCAGGATCGCACGATCCCGCAGCCCCCACGGCCGGCGCATTCGAAACGCGGCGCGCTTGCCCAGCTTAGCCGGCCGTGTCCACTCGGCAGCTGTGAGCAACACCTCGATTTCCTCTTGGCGAAACGGCGAGATCGGCTTGGAGCTGCGCGGCGGCTGCTTCCACGCCAGATCAGGTCGTCCAGTCCCCAGCGTCTCGGCGGCCCAGCGGTAGAATGAGCGCAGCGCGGCCCAGATGTTGTTGAGTGACGAGAGAGATAGGGGCTTGGTAGACCCATTCATGCGCGTCGGCTGGTACTCGCTGCGCAGCCAGGCGGCAAAGCGGGTGATGTCCGTCTCGTTGATCCGCGAGACGGGGGGATCCGCTAGGTAATCGCGCAGCAGGCGGAGCGCATAGCGGTAGACGCGCATGGTGCTGGCGCTCAGCCCAGATGCGGCGCAGTGCAATAAAAAGCCCTCGATGGCGGTCGAGAATTCCACTTATGTGCGCTCCGGTGCCAATATGATGACCTGCAAGGCGAAACGCCGCGCACATAACCGCCACGAGGGCCGAGTCAGGTACTCTCCAGTCGGGGCGACCCGATTCGAACGGGTGACCACTTGAACCCCATTCAAGTGCGCTACCGGACTGCGCTACGCCCCGCTTAACTCGGTGCCAAGCGGGGTTATGTGCGCTGCGATTGGCTGGCAGACGGACGAGTTATGTGCGCTACGTGGCATGGCTTACCGTGGCGTGAACTCTGTGACTGCGCTATAGGCCTTGCCCTCGTAGGTAAAGCGGATCTCTATCTGTACTGTGTATCCCTTTGTCGCCCTGCCTATCTGCCGCGTGCACGCAGCAACGCCATCGTTACCCGTGGTGCCACTGCAATCCGCTGTCTCGGATTTGTAACGCCAGCGTGTGGTCATGGGCACGCCTGCAACGCCAACCCCGTCAATGGTGAACTTGCCGTACACGGTGACGTCCGAGTTCTGCGCCGGCGACTGGTTGCTCACCCACGCCGTCACCTTGGCCTTTTCGGCGATCGCTGGCACGGGCGTGCTCGTCGCGAGCAGCGGCTCCGGTTCCTTCTCGGACAAAAGGTCGGCGGCAATCCAGCCGCCACCTGGCACCTGCGCGCTCTGGACTCTGTACCACTCGCCCGACATCTCGTATACCTGCACCTGCGCTCCACGCGGAAGCTGAACCACGATCTGGGCGTTGCTCTCAGGCTTGGCGCGCACGTTCGCCGCTGTAGTAGCTACCACAAACATCAGCCTGGGCGTTGGGGTTAGCGCGCTGGTATCGCGCGGCTTGGTCGCTGTCGGTTGCGCCGCTGCTTGCGGCGTGTTCGTTGGTTTGGGCACATCCGTGGGTTTGACTGTGTTCGTTGGCCGGGGAGTCCTGGTTGGCGTATCTGGCCCCTCGGCGGGCGGCGCGCACGCAACGGCAGCGCAGGCCATCACAAGAACACCACTCCCGATGAGTATCCACCTGGCTAACTTCTTGACACCTCTCATGCCCCCCTCCTATGGCTAGTAGGAATAGCTATGCACAAGATTCCACCCTGCATCATACAGATATACCGTATCGCCATCGTTGTTCCACACCGCGCCGCTTTTGCCCCAGTAGAGATCCGTAGCCGTGTCCGGGCCGGGCCCAGTGCGCAGCCTGACGCGGGCGCCGGATGCAAGCGTGAACAGCGGGAAGGTGTAGATATGCCCAGACACATCTTTCACGTGCCAACCGGTCATGCTGGCGGCGCTGCCCCCCTGATTCTCGAAGCACACATATTCCTCGTTGAGGTTGTAGTTGTCATTCCCAGGGGCGTCGAACTGGCTGCACCAGGGAGCGATGCGCACCTGCGCAGGAGCAACGCCGGTTGTCGGCGTGGGCGTAGGCGTAACGCAGGCGGACCATAGTCCCCGGCCCTCCTCGCGGGCGATACGCTGGAGCTCGAGGAACCACTCTACGTATTTGACATCCGGCGGGTAGGTGGCCACCAGCGCGTAGCCCTCGGCCAGGAGCTGCGCGTTGACCATCGTCTCGTCCCAGGGCAACATGACCCACACGTAGCGCAGAAGCCGCCCGTAGCGGTCGGTCTCCGACACGTCCTTCTCGAGCCGCACCCACTTGCCCTCAACCAGCTCCGCGTTCTTGGCCTTTGCCTCTAGCGCGTAGCATTCCGGCCCAGTCACCTCCGGGGCATCAATGCCGATGTAGCGTACTCGCTGGCCGGTAGACAGCTCCACCGTGTCGCCGTCAATCACACGGCTCACAAAGGCATAGTCGGGCTGGATAGGGGTTGGCGTCAGCCCGGGCGCGGGAGTAGCCGCCTTCAGCAGCAGCGGCAAGAAAACAGGGGTAGCCCCCGCGAGGGAGGGTGCTGCCATCGCGAACAGAAGAAGCAGCGCCGGACAGAGATAGCGTTTGTTCACGTGAGCCTCCGAACAACTGTCTTGCCGCGATGCCCCTTGACAGGCACCCCAGATGTGTGGTATAATTGAAACAAATGTTCTATTCTTTAGCCGACTGTGTTTTGCGCGAAAGCGCACGGCTGGTATGATGATGGGGCAATATGCCCCGATCTCACTATCGCAGGAGGATGACCCGTCATGGCCGTTGACAACGCTGCCAATGATCCTCGACACGTGCAGCTCTGCGAGTTGTTTGACGCGATGACGCCGGACGCGCAGGATTTCTTTCTCAGGGTGTTTCGGAAGCTTGCGATGAGCGATTCAGCCACAGGCGAGCAAAATCCATTACATCCCGCTGCTGCTCAGGAGAAAGCTGCCTGAACAGCAGCATCATCTGATGGTTCCGGTACTCCTCTTCTGATCCTTCGGCCAGTGCCAGCAAAGCCAGTAAGCTAACGCCAAGAGCGGCTGCGAGTTTGCGTATCGTTTTGAGTGTCGGCGTTACGCGCCCAGACCAGACATTACTGAGCGTGCCGCTGCCTAGCCTTGCGCGCTGCTCAAGTTCATAGTCTGGTAGCTTTTGGCGCTCCTGTTCCTCGCGCAAGAGCCCCAGGATTTTCTGCAATCCATCATCCACAGCTCGTCTCCTGGATATTTGAGCGAACGCTCAACTTTAAAATTATCCCCAACCACTTGACATTTCATATTAACTATGCTATCATAGAGACAGAATCCGATCAAATTCAGAATTAGTCAGAAATTGGACAGAATCTCTTTTTTTGATCAAGATTCTGAGTAAAATCTGGAGGAGTCTGAAAATGAGCGAACAGACAAAAACGGTACTGGTGCGAGGGGTCACGCAGGAGGTGTGGGCGCAGCTGTGCGTGATCGCGGGGCACAGGCAAACATCGTGCACGCAAGTGGCGAGGGAGGCAATAGCCGAATACGCCAAACGAGAGTTTGCAGCACTGGGAGTCGTGGTGGCGCCCGAGGACGGGCAACCATTGGGAAATGCCAGCAGCAACGGCGACGAATCATCGCTCACCTCCTGATCCCAGCATAGCACAAAATCAGGAAACGCGAATCGGTGAGATAAAGGAGGCGACGCGCAGATGTTAGGTGAAATCTTTCCGGTGGACATGTGGGCGATCGTGCCGCTGACGGCGCTAACCTTTATCGTGCTCTCGGACGCGATTGACTCGCTGGCGGAGCATTATGCCTGGCTGCGATTGTCGCGCGCGGGCGCGTATGCCGTCGGCGTTGGCATGATCCTCGTCTTTTTCCTCATTGACTCGCTCCTGAACGACGATCTAGGCAGCTTTGCGCGGCTCGTCTGGATCGTGCTGGCGGCTGGGGTCCCGACCATCATCAAGCACATGGCAGACCCCGACAAGGGGCCCAGGATCGAGCGGCTGCGCGCGGGATCGGACAAGACCAACACCATGGTAAGCTGGCCGCAAGTAGTAGCGTACCTGGAGACGATGGCGGCGATGGCGTATAAGGCGCACGCCAACGAGCAGGAGAACGCCGAGAGCTGGTTGGACATGGCATTGTGGGCGGAATACCTGCGGCAGCATCCCGAGGTCAGCCCGCTGGAGATCTCGATCCGGGATCGGAAACGCATCATCGCGCAGTGGGTGCAGACGCAGAAAGCAAACGAAAAGTGAGAAGGGAACAGATGAAGAGGCGCGAGAAAAGCGAAGTGGAGAAGCAAATCGAGGAAAACGTAGCGTGGCAGATGAAGGAGGGCGAGGAGGCAGAGCGCATCCGGCGCGAAGAAGAGTTGGCATGGGAAAAATACGAGCGAGAGAAAAAGAAAAACCGCCGAGAGGCTTAGGGGCATCCGGCGGTCAGGGACAGAGCGCTTGCGCGCTACTAGTATCATTATACCGCAAGCGCTCCAAGTGTCAAACAAGGAGCAAAGGAAGATGGGAAAAGCTAAATATCGCACACTCTATCGTAGGATTGGACAAGGCATAGTGGACGGAGATGAGGTAACGTTTGAGTGCGAGTGCCATGCATTCGAGGGCTGGGATGGGCGGCGGGTCGGCGTGATCCGCTGGCTCGTCAGGGCCCGCCGCCATGAGCGAGAGATAGATAGCGGCGAATACGCCATGATCGAGCGATCAATGGGCTATTTCGCAGACACGGTAGAGCGCGCTGTGAGCATGTTCCGGGAACTAAACGAGACCTACAATCGCTGCGCAGAAGTGGTGGAGGTGCTCCATGGCTGAGATCAAGGGCGACGGGTTCAACGAAGATGGGATCATGATAGTCAACGAACAGCGGCGGGGAATGAATGTCCTCACACCGGTTACCACCATCAAGCAGGCGAATCCTTATTACCAGGTGCTCACGAACATCGTGCAGTTGGAGCGGAATGACGTTTATAACATCCCTGGCACTAACGACTGGACGATCACAGCGACGGGGTTATTCAAGCTGGCGGACGCGGCGGGTCTACGCATGGCGGGGGCCACGCCGATCACGCCCAGCGCCTGTGCCAAGTGCGCGCAGGTGAACACGGGAAAGGCAGTGCACTGCTGGGAGTGCCCGCACGAATACGACACGGCGTGTCAGGTAACGGTGCGGCAGCAGCAGCCAGACGGGACATGGCGCGAGATCACAACGACATACGAGTTAGATTTTCGCGCGCTGGAGGAGGAGATCCGATTGCGCCAACCGGACGAGCGCAAGGCGCAGCGTGAGCTATCACAGAAACGGCGGCATCGCGCGGCGTTGGCCGAGACCGGGGCGTATGAGCGCGCCTTCCGGAAACTTCTCGGCGTGGGTAAGTACACGCAGGAACAGGTAATGCGGCCGTGGATGATCCATCGCATATACCTAGATGTCCAAGCGCTGCCGGAAACGGTGCGCGCCGAAATCATCCAGGCGGGCGAAGAGACGCTGGTGCGCAATCGTAAGCTGTTGCGCGGGGCGAATGAGGACGGGTTTGAGATGGCGGTGCCGCCGCCTGTGCCCGCGCCGACAGAGCCGGAGGAGTCGCCCATGTTCATGGGCTACGCAGACCTGACCGGTGCGCCCAGTGAGCCTAACCATGACGATTCAGCGCCTGAGCCGCGGGACGATCTGGACATCGTGATTAGCCAGATGCGAAAAGCAGCGCAAGACGTGGATGCACAGCATCCTCACAAAAGCCCCAGCCCTACACAAAGGGGTGCATTGGCGATGCTGATCAATGAGGCCACTGGGCATGACGGCCCACGCGGCGATCTGGATTGCCATCTGTATTTGGAATACGTGTGGGGCAAGATGTCCTCAAGAGAGCTCACATACGGGGAAATGTGGGTTACGCTTCAAGAATTAATAGACTCAACGCGGTCGGTCAAGGGCGTAGAGCTGCACATTCTGCCGGAGGCAGCGGAAAGAGTGCGACAGATCATTCACCGCCGCGCGCAAGAGAAGGGCCAGCTAGAGCTATTCCAGGAAGTAGCTGTTCAGGAGCAGCGGAACGCCTGATAGCGATTGCGCTCCCGCCCCGCCGTCAAGGTGGGGGAGATTCCGGTCTATGGCGGGGCGGGAGCGACCTTCTTCAGCGCGCTGTAGTCTGTAATGAGAAATCAACTTTGTCATGCTCTTGCGCAAAGCGCACATAGGTCGCTAGACTACAGCGCGGCGTAGAGGGAACGTAACGAGAAGGAGATGACGAATGCCTACCAACTACTGGATCAAGCTTTATCACGAGATTCTACATGATCCCAAGATGGGCAGAATGCCTGACCGCCTCTGGCGGCGGAGCATCGAGCTGTTCCTTCTGGCAGGAGAGGAAGGTGACGATGGCGCATTGCCACCGGTAGAGGATATGGCTTGGACGCTTCGCTGCGAGGTTTCGGAGCTTGAGTCCGATCTACGTGCGCTTGCCGCCCCTGAGCGACAAATCGTTACAGAAACGGATCGTGGCTGGATCGTTACGCGATTTACGGAGAGACAGCGCGCAGCCACCAGCACCGAGCGCTCTATACAGTCCAGAGAACGTCAACGCAAAGCCGCATATTACCGCAACGAAGATGCAACGAATCGTTGCATAGACGCGAACGCAGAGCGCAACGAAGATGCAACGAATCGTTGCATAGACGCGAACGCAGAGCGCAATGAAGATGCAACGAATTGTTGTACAGATATAGATACAGATATAGATACAGATATAGATACAGATATAGAGACAGATAACAACAGTGTTGTGCAGAGTAAGCAAGTTGAGCACGAATCAGACCTAAAGGTCGGCGCTAGCGCGCCAAACCCGGAGACGCCTGCGAATGACGATTTGCCATTTTCAGATCCCCCGGAGTCACTGCCGCCACCAAAGCCAGCAAACAAGCTGCCAACTGAGCACCAGCTCATGTTTTCCGCCCTCCGTGATGTCTGCCATGTGCTGCAACTCACTGAGAAACAGCGTGGCTGGCTGAACAAGCAGGGTAAATGGCTGCTGGATAACGGTTTCTCGCCTGGAGACGTGCGCAATTTTGGTGTGTGGTGGGAGTCCGATCTCTGGCGCCAGGAGCACACGCCCATGACTGTGCCGAGGTTCGAGCAGAATTTCGGCGCATGGGTTCAGATGGGCAAACCGTTGCGCAGCAGCGGGAACGGCAAGGTAGGCATATCTGCTTTTGATGACCTGGCGGAATGGACAAAGAGGCAGGCGCAGCATGAATTCTGAACAGATCGCAAACTTGGTGGGGCTGGCGATCGCCGCCTATCCGAACATGCAAAACAAGCTGGCCGGGCCCATTGCCGAGGTCTGGCGCATGACGCTGGCTGACCTGCCTTACGAGACGGCGCGCCAGGCGCTCGCAGCTCACATTGCCAGCTCACGCTTCTTCCCGACGGTGGCCGACATCCGCGAGCAGGCGGTCAGGCTGACGCAACCGCGCGCGTTGGACTGGCTGGAGGCGTGGGGGTTAGTGATGGATGCGGTACGTCGCCACGGCAGCTATCATGAGCAGGCAGCGCTGGCGAGCCTACCAGCGGATGTGGCCGAGACAGCACGGCGCATCGGGTGGCGTGAAATCTGCCTCTGTGAGGATGTTAGCGTGGTACGGGGGCAGTTTCGTATGGCGTGGGAGACGATCGCGAAACGACAGGCGGAGCTGGCCGTACTGCCTGCGCCATTGCGGTCACAGCTGCGGTCACAGCTTGAGAAAGTGGCGCAGCGCATGGCGCTGCCGGAAGGGAGGAACCATGGTAACTAGCAGGCCGCGCTGGCTGGGGATTCACGGCGGTGCGACGGCAGAGGAGGCGCGCGTCGCCTTCGTGCGGATACACGGTTATGAGCCGAAGCAGGTCAAACGATCCGGGCCGATCTGGTTGGTCGGCCCGCTGCGAGAGGAGGAGGCAGGACGCGATGAGCGCGTGGTGGATCGCGTTGGTGATCATAGTGGTGCTGTGGTGTGAGTGGGAGAGGGTGCGGAGATGACGCCAAGTAGCGTATGGGGCGAGCGCAGGATGGTTCTGTTGCAAGCGCATGAGCCGAGCCTGTGCCGTTTTATCACACTGGGGAAGGCGGTGCCGGTCACGTGGCGCGACGGGCGGGTCGAGTGGATGTACTGCAACAACTTGTCGGGTGAGTTGCGGACGACGCAGACATTCGGCGTAGCGCGATGTGCCGTGGCGCTAATGGCGCGCTGGGATGTACCGCGCGTGCTGTATCTGTACGATGGCCAGTACTATAGCGTTACGCGCGACCAAATCATCGCCGAGTGCCGGCCGTGGGCGATGACGTATCGTCCGCGCTATTTCAACGTGCCGCGCGCGTTATGGAAGCAGGTGGCCGAGGGGCAGGTGTGTATCCCGCGCACGAACGACCGCCTCGTACTGGAGTGGGACGTGCCAGACAGCGCGTGGACGACTTACGCGCCACAGGATGCGATAGCGCAACAATTGAGCCTGATATGAGAAAACGGGGAATGTGTTGCAAGCCAGGAGTTCCGCAAGTTGCGGGAAAAACAGGGCAAAAATGGCCGTTTACCCTGTAAGGAGTTGTGTCAAGAAATCGCTCTTAAGCGTACGAGGGATAGATGATCAATGGGCGAAAAGCAGCCCGCAGAGACGATTCTACAGGACTCGCCGACGCCGGAGGAGATCAGGCGGGAGCGGGAGAAGTGGGGGCTGAGCCAGGGGCAATTCGGCGCGTTGGTGGCGCAGTTTGCCGACGGCGGGCCGCGCTACCGCTATACGCGCCAGGCGATCAGCGCCTACGAGCGTGGAACGCTGGCGATCGGACGGCCGTTCGCGCGGGCGTTCCGGCGATTGCAGGGGCAATGTCCGGCGGGCGTGCGTTTTCTGGAGGGCGTGCAGGCGCTAGAGAACATCCCACCGGGAACAGTGATTGCGGTGGGCGTGCTGGTGCGGTGTGCGGTATGTGGCCGGTTGCTGCTGGCGTGGCCGACGACCAAGTATTGCCCGCCGGAGCTGGGGGAGTGCCGCCGGATCGGTGGGCAGATGCGGCGACGCGAGCGACAGGCGGCAAAGCTAGAGGCGTGGCTAAAGAAACAGGAGCAGACACATGGCGATCTATGAGACGCGGGGTCTGGCACGAGAGTATTCCGAGTTGGCGTGCAATCTGTACAATGGCTGTTCGCATGGTTGTGTTTATTGCTACGCGCCGCGCGTGCTGCGCATGGAGCGAGACCAGTTTCTGGAGCCGGCGCCGCGTCTGGGAATTCTAGAGCGGCTGGAGGAGGATGCGCGCCGGCTGGAGCGCAGAGGCGAGTGCCGGTCTGTGCTGCTTTGCTTCACCTGTGATCCGTATCAGCCAGACGAAGCTAAGCACCAGCTCACGCGCGGCGCTATCGAACTCCTACATGCACATGGTCTTGGCGTGAACATCCTCACAAAAGCCGGGGCGTTGCCACTGCGAGACCTCGAGTTATTCGGGCCACGAGATTCGTTTGGCGTGACGCTGACGACCACAAGCGACGCTGAGTCGCGGACATGGGAGCCGGGCGCGGCATCGCCGGCGGAGCGGATACTCCTCCTGCGGCGATTTCATGACGCGGGGGTGAGAACGTGGGCCAGCCTGGAACCGGTGATCTATCCGCAGCAGACGCTAGAGCTGATCTGCGCCACTGCGGCCTATGTTGATGAATACAAGATCGGCAAGTTAAACTATCATCCACACACGTTTTTCCACACAGATAGAGTCCTGGCGCGATTTGTGCAGGATGTAATAGATGTGTGCGAGCACATCGGCGTGCGGTACACGCTGAAAGAGTCGCTGGCCGCGTACCTGCCAGAGAGAGTGGTAAACCGATGATCGAAATCTTTTTACTGGGCGTTGTGGTAACTGTTGGCACGTTCGTGCCGCTCCTACTGGAGCTGCCAGAGAAACTGATCGAGCCAGTGTTTGGTCCGGTGTTTGCGGGCCTGGTGCAGATGATCCTGGCGATAATGCTGCTGGCCGGCTGCTGCCTGTGGGCTGTGCCAGTCATATTGGGAGCGATTCTATGATCTAGCAGCCTTGCGCGGGGCAGCGCGTGCGTCTGCATTATGGCAAGATGCGGGCAGCGGAGGAGGGGAACAGTGCATGAAAGGGGGAAAGATGGAGAACGCGCGCGAGTCCTTGCGGCCCGAGGCGGTCAAGCCGCGGGTGGTGACGCGCCGACAGGCGAGGGAAGCGAACGTGGCGTCTGATGTGGCGGTGCCTCTGATGCAGGCGCTGATCGCCGCAGTGGTGGTGGCGGCGCTGATCCGGCTGTGGGGTGCGTCGTGGCGGATGACATTTCTGGCGTTCTGCCTACTCTTTGTGATCCTCTTTGTGGTGATCGGCTTCCTGCAGTGGGTGCAGCGGTGGGAGATGGAGAGCGAGGAGCATTTCGAGCCGCCGGTGACGCGGGTGGTCGAGGTGAACAAGGGCTATCTGCCGGTGTACGGCAACACAGAGAACCAGTTGGCGCGGGTAAGGCGACAGCAGACGATGAGCCAGCTCGATCAGTTCATCCGCGATTGCCGCACGTATGGCACGACCACGCCGGCGCTGACGGCCTGCCCGAGCCGGTGGTCGCGGCAGGACGTGGAGCGACTGCGCGGCGAGCTGATACGGATGAATCTGGCGTACTGGGAGAATCAGCGATCGTGGAAGCTGGCTGAAGAGAAGAGTGAGAAAGTGTGAGAGCGCGAAACGCCGTGGTTAGTGTGTTTTCTGCCCAGACAGAAAGGAGAGAGTAGGGGAGTATGCCAGAATACACAAGGGCGATGATCATCGGCATCGCATGGCTAGCGGCGGTTGAGGTTGGTCTGCCAGATCCTGGCTTATTCGTTAGGCAGATTGGCTGGGAATCGGGCGGCTTTCAGGCGTGGCCGGTCAACGAGGCGTCGGGTTGCTACGGCCCGGCGCAGCTCAATCCGCGGTTTTTCCCGATGGAGGAGTTCGACACGCCAGAGAAGAACATCCGGCAGGGTGCGAGGCTTATGAAGGCGTGGCTGGACAAGTACGATGGCGACTATGATAAGGCGCTGGTGGCGTATAACTGGGGGCCAGGCAATCTGGACAAGTTGCTGAATCTCTACCCGACATCGTGGCGGATGTATCTGCCAGCGCAGCCACGGCTGTATCTGCGGAAGGTCCTCGGTGATGGCCGCGCCACATAAACGACGCACCGGCTACAGGCGTCCGCACGCGATCCACGGCGTGTTGGACCCGGCACGGGCGATCATCTGCGAGGTGCTGTATCGCGCGCTGTTGGACTGGAAGGCGGTGCGCAGGAGTAGAGGCGTGCGCTGGTACGAGCCGTTCTGGCCGCGAGAGGAGTGGCAGGAGCTGGGGATCGAGGACCCACAAAGCGAGTTGTTAAACTTCTTTCTCTCGCGCGAGTTTAACGGGATGTGCGAGTGGATTGACCTTGACCCAGACGCGGTGCGCTCCGCGTTGGGTGTGAGTGCCGATTTGCGCGTTGTGTAGGGCATGTATAATGGAGACAGATGACGGATGGAGCAACCAGAGCCATACACCACAGAAGTGCTGAATGCCGAGGATCGTATTCAGCAGGTCATCGAGGCGCTACGCCAGTTTCGAGATGTGATCGAGAGGGGCGATAAGGTTAAGGTGGTGATCAACTTTGCTGGCGATCGCTGCCGAGTAAATATTGAGTACTGGGAGCCGAAGGTCATATAGAATCGCATAGTCTGTGAGCCGTTAGCACTACTACTACAGCGCGGCGCTTATCCTAAGTTGGGATATGGCGTCGCGTTTTTGTGTTTGATTCTTTTGGAAAAAGCGAGGAATTCAAATGCCCAGGGGAGGACGTAGGCCAGGGGCTGGCCGCAAACCCAAGGCCATCACCCTGGTCAAGAAGACTCTAACAGAAGCGAATGCGGACGCAGAGACGGCGCTGGGATTCGTGATCGCGCTGATGGAGAATGACAGCATTGACGTCAGGCTGCGTTTCGAGTGCGCAAAGGAAGTTATGGATCGCGTGTGGGGCAAGGCGACGCAGAAGCGGGAGCTGTCCGGAGCGGATGGAGGCCCGCTCATTGTGAGATGGCTGGATGACCGAGATAGTGATCCCGTACCGACCACACGTCGGACAGCGTCAGTTCCACAATGACCGGGCGCGATTCAGAGTGTTGGCCTGTGGTCGGCGATGGGGCAAGACGACGGCTGCTGTGGCGGAGACGATTCGCGCGGCAGTTCAGCAGCCGCGCGCAATGGTGTGGTGGGTCGCGCCTACGTACGCGCTGGCTAACCTGGGCTGGAGGGAGATGGGGGTGTTGCTCCCTTCTGCTTTGGTGGCTGATCTGTCTCTCAGCGAGAGGCGGATCGTGTTGTCGAACGGTGCCGAGATCTGGATCAAGAGCGCAGAGAATATCACTGGGCTGCGTGGCGCCGGGATTGACTTGGTGGTCATTGATGAGGCGGCGTTCGTGCGAGAGGAGGCGTGGACGAATGCGCTGCGACCAGCCCTATCGGACAGGCAGGGGCGTGCGGTGTTCATCTCGACGCCTCTGGGGCGTAATTGGTTCTATGCGCTGTTCGTGCGGGGGGAGGAGCAGGGCGATCAGGAGTGGCATAGCCTGCGCTACCGGACAGCAGACAATCCGCTTATCTCGCCAGCCGAGATAGAGGCCGCGCGACGGGATATGCCGGAGCGCACATTCCGTCAGGAGTTCGAGGCAGAGTTTATTGAGGATGCTGGCGCGGTTTTCCGCCGCGTTGCGGCAGCAGCCGTAGCGACGCCCGCGGGGGCCGGTGAGGACACTGTCTGGGGCGTGGACTGGGGCAAGCACAACGATTTTACCGTCATCACCGTGCTGGACGGCAACGGCACAATGCTGTCGTTCGATCGGTTCAACGAGGTGGACTACGTGCTACAGCTCGCCAGGCTTAGGGCAATGGCCGAGCGCTTCCGGCCTCGCATCATCGTAGCAGAGGCGAACGCGATGGGGGAGCCCCTCGTAGAGCAGCTGCGGCGAGAGGGCCTGCCGGTGATTGGCTTCACGACGACTGCTGCCACCAAGGCACGGCTGATCGAGGCGTTGGCGTTGTCATTCGAGCGTGGAGAGATCAAAATATTGCCAGAGCGTGTCCTGATCAATGAGCTGCAGGCATTCGAAGTGAATCTATCGTCCAGCGGCGCTGCGCGCTATGCCGCCCCTAGTGGCTTGCATGATGACTGCGTGATCAGCCTGGCGTTGGCGTGGTACGCGGTGGCTGGCATCGTGGCTGGGCCCGCTATTCTGGAGATATGACATGCGACAATTCGGCGACGTGTATCTCATGCAGAATGGAGCGGTGCGCGCGCTGTCGCCGTTCGAGCAGCACCTTGAGGCGTTGTTCGACGAGCAGAATGACAGCGTGCGTCTAGAGCCGGATGCGTACCGTCTTGTGCCGTGGGTTTACAGATGCACGCAGTTGCGCGCGAACGTCCTGGGAGGGTTGCCGGTTGCGATAACGCGCGATGACGGGACAGAGGTTGATTTCCCGCTTTTGACGCGAGACATCATCTCTAGCATCGAATTCGCTCTCTGTCTGTATGGCGCGTCGTATGTACTGAAGATCTCGCGCGGGAAGGCAATCACGGGCCTGCAGTGGCTCAATCCGGTCACTGTGCGCGTGGAGGCCGGCCCGTTGGGGATACGACAGTTCGTGCAGGACGCGGATGGACATCGAGAGTTCCGGCCAGAGGCAATGATCTATCATCGCCTGCCGAACCCGCTCGATGACTTGGGCCCTGGTGTGTCTCCTGCGCGTGTGGCATTGCATGTAGCGCGTCTCGCCTGTAGCGCAAATGCGTATGCGAGTCGGTTTTTCTCGTCGGGTGCGGTGCCTGCGGTGATCTTGACGACAGACCAGCCGATCCCCGACGCGGAGGTAGAGCGCGTCCGCTCGGTGTGGGACCGTTTATTCGGTGGCGTGCGAAACGCGTTTCGCACAGCGGTATTGCGCAGCGGGCTCAAGCCAACCATCATTGGTTCGCAATTCAAAGACGTGATGATGACAGATGTGCTAATGGCGGCTCGGCAGCAGATCGCGGTAGCATTCGGTATTCCGCAGACGTTAATCGAGGACGCTGCTAACTTTGCCACGGCGCGGGAGCACAAGCTGAATTTCTACTATGAGACGATCTTCCCTGAAGCTGACCTGATCGCGGAAGGGCTGAACCGACAGCTGTTCGCGCCGCTTGGATTAAAGTTCCGGTTCTGTTACGAGGCGGTGGAGGCTGTCCAGCAAGACGAAGCAACGAAGGCGATGGCGATCGTCCAACTGGCTGAGGCGGGCATCATCAGTGTAAGTGAGGCGCGCGAGGTGCTGGGGTATGAGACGCAAAAGTATGAAGTCGAGCCTGTATCGCCGCGCGCGATGTCAGATTTATGGCGTTGGCGCGAGAAGGCGATCCGACGCGGAGAAGACGTTGATTTCGCCAGCGAGGAGATACCGGACTGGCTGTATAACGCGATGCGCGCGCGTCTAGCCAACATGGATGTGCGCGATGCGTTCGAGCCGGTCGTGCGCGCATACGATCGCAGCAAGGCAGACAGGAAGCTGCGGCAGCGGCTGATCGAGGCGTTCGACGCCCACATCAACGACATCTCGTCTGGCGCGCTGTCGGGGAGTCTGCCCCACAAAGCGTTAGACGCGCTATCTAACGAGTTGACGAGCGTGCTGATCGCCACGCTCACAGCCATCGTGCAGGACGTAGTCATGGCTGAGGCGATAGAGGTGGGGGTGGGCGTTGACTATGACGATGTGCTCTCCGATGCGGCGGCGTGGGCTCAGCAGTATGTTTACGATCTCGTGAGCGGCATCCGGGACACGGAGGTGCAGCACCTGCAGAACGTCATATCGCAGTTGGTTGATGGTAAGCTCACGCGAGAGGACGCTGTGGCGATGATCGAGCAGGTATTCTCGCCGGTGCGTGCCGAGATGATCGCCACGACTGAGGTGACACGAGCGCTGTCACAGGCGAATGAGATATACGCGAAACAACTGCGCAACACAGGGCATCGCGTTCAGGTGCGCTGGCTGACAGCCGAGGACGAGCGCGTTTGCGTCGTCTGCGGGCCGCTGGATCACACGCTAGAGGAAGCGTGGCGGGAACAGTTTCCTTCTGGCCCGCCCGCGCATGTCAATTGCAGGTGTCGGACCGTGGTGGAGGTGGCGCGCGCATGAGCATGGAGATTAGTGTGCAAGGGATCGAGACGCTAGCGGAGACGTTACGCCGCATGCCACAGGCCGCAGCGCGCGCGCTACGCCGCTTGGGGGAAGCCGTCAAGCTAGAGGCGGCTGGCTACCCCCCAGAGGGGCCATGGAATCAGCCAGGGCCGTATCCTGCGCGGTGGTATCAGCGCCACTTCGGGCCGCGTTGGGCGCGCAGGGACGGCAGTATCGGCGGCCAGAACACCAGCCAGAACCTGCAGGCCAGTTGGCGCGTTATCGAACGCGATGCGTGGAGCGTGGTGGTCGGGACGCCGGTCTCTTACGCGGGGTATGTGGTCGGTGAGGAACAGGCGAGGTTCCACGCGGATCACGGCTGGCGCAAGTTATCAGATGTGGCACGCGAGGTGGTATCGCAGCACGGGTTTGAGTACGTCAAAGAAGAGATAGAGAGGGAGGGCGGTTGATATGTGGCGAGCGAATGGGGCGAGTGATCTTCCTCTGGCCGATCGGGCTATGGCCTGGGACGCAAACGCAGCGGATCGCCGCGTCCGCGAATGGGCAGGCGGCGACGCCATAGACTGGGAACGATACCGGAAGGCGTTCTTCGCGTATGACGACGAGCGTACCGAGGAGTTTGGTGGGTACAAGTTGCTGTTCGCGGATGTGGTAGACGGCGAGCTGCGCGCCGTGCCGCGAGGCATTATGGCGGTCGCAGCGGCGTTGCAGGGTTCACGGGGTGGTGTGGACCTGCCGGAGGACGTACAGGCGGACATCCGCAAGCGAGTCGGCGCATACTACGCCAAGTGGGACGAGGTTGCACCGTGGGATCGCAAGAGCGCGCCGGTGGTGCGCGAGGGCCGCGTTCTGTCTGAGCGTAATCGCCAGCTCATTGCCAACGCGATACAGCAGACGCGAGAGGCGGTTGATGCGCTACAGGAGCTGCTGGACAGCACGGCGTTGCCGGAGGAGGAGCGGCGGGCGATTGTGGATGAGTTGCGCTCTGTGCGCGCGCTGCCGGACGGCAGGCTCGGCGGCTATGCGATCGTGTGGGGTGGCCGCGATCTGTATGACACATACTTCACGCCGGAGACGGACACCTGGCGCGACAGGCTGCCGAACCCGCCACTCCTTTACGACCACGGGTTCAACGAGGCGATCGGCGCCACGCCCCTGGGCCAGATCGTGGTGAGGCGCATAGACGACATCGGGGAGTGGGTAGAGGCGGAATTGGAGAGGCACAGCGAATATCTCGAAGCAATAAAGGAACTTCTCCGCCGCGACAAGCAGTCGCTCGGCTGGAGCACAGCCAGCGCGCGGCATCTGGTGGAAATCGAGGACGACGGGTGCATCCGGCGATGGCCAGTCGTCGAGGTGTCGTTGACGCCTACGCCCGCTGAGCCGAGGACGCTCGGCGTTGAGGAGTTGCGAGCTCTGCATCTTGACGCGTACCTCGCAGGAGCGGTGGAAATCGCAGCCACCGACGGGGAGGCGGCAGAGACAGAGGAAGCGCTCATATTAGAACGTAACAAAACGGAAGGAGAAACAAAAATGGGTACGGATATTGAGAAGCGAACGGAAGAGCTCCAGCAGGAGGAGCAAGGGGTGGAAGCGCGCGGTGCATACGCTGTGCCTGCCGTGCTCAAGGCGGCCCGAGGCGACGATGCTACGAAGGCCTTCGTCCACTGGGCGCGGACCGGCGACGAGGGTGCGGTGCGCACCGCTGTCGTTTGGGAGGAGGGCACCGGTACGAGCGGTGGTGTCCTGGTGCCGGAAGACCTGTACAATCAAGTGGTCAAAAAGCTGCAAGAGAAATCCGTGGCGCGCGCGATGGGCGCGGGGGTATATAACACAAGCCGTGACGTCGTGCGAATTCCAGTTCTAGCTCCGCTGGCTAACTATGCGTTGACGGCGGAGAGCGGCAGCTACTCCGAGACGGAAGTAACTCCCTTCGCAGAAGTGGCGGTCACTGTCTACAAGTACACGAGGCTTGTCAAGGTCAGCGAGGAGCTGTTGGACGACTCGGTGTTCAACGTCGCGCAGGTGCTGATGGGCGCGTTCGCGGACGCGCAGGCGCAGACCGAGAACGCGCTATTTATCGCGGGCTCTGGTTCCAATCAGCCCCAGGGCATCCTGTACGGCGGCACGTTAGGCGTTACGCTGGCCAGCAAGGATGCGATCACGGCAGCTGAAGTGCAGGACGCATACTGGTCGCTCTCGTCCCTCTATCGTCAGGACAGAGATCGTGTCGCGTGGGTAATGCAGGACAGCACGGAAAAGGCGATCCGCAAGCTGCAGGCCACGTCGTCTGCGGGAGAGTTTCTGTTCCAGGCGACGCCTGCTGGCCAGATCGCGGATAACCTGCTCGGCTATCGCGTTTTCAACACGATAGCGGCGCAGGCGATGGGCACCCTCAGTAACCGCGTGATCGGGTTCGGCAACTGGGCGTACTATACGATCGTGCAAAACAAAGGCTTGGTCGTGACGCGCGATCCGTACACCAGCCTGGCAACCGGCCAGGTGCGCTTCGCGGCTCGTTTCCGCATTGGCGGCGCGGTAACAGAGTCGACAGCGTTCATCTACGTCAAGTGCCCTGCTTCCTAGTTAGAGTAAAGGTCTGTGGCCGCCCTTTGCGGGCGGCCACAGAGAATCGAGATGGATCATGCCGTATGCGACGCTGGAGCAACTAAAGGCCTACGTGAACATCGAGGCAGATAATAATGACGATGATGTTTTGCTCGCTGATCTACTAGAGCGCGCGCAGGCGATGATCAACGCGCACTGTAACCGTGTGTTCGAGGCTGTGTCTGAGAGTCGCTGCTATACTATGCGCGACGTGCAGGGCGACGTGCTCTTCCTGGACAAAGACCTGGTATCAGTTGAGACGCTTGTGAACGGCGGCGCTGGCGGAGCGGAGATAGCTACGTCGGATTACGTGCTGTTGCCGCGCAACGAGCGTCCAGGGTTCGCGATCCAACTGATAAATGGCGCGTCCTGGGACGCGGATGATGAGCACCCGATCACAGTCGAGGGGGCATGGGGTTATTCGGCCACCCCGCCCGAGGATGTGGTGCATGCGACCATCCGCCTGGCGGCGTACCTCTATCGCGCACGCGACGCGCAAGTGTTTGAGACGACATCTACGATCGCCATGGGAACGATGACTATCCCTCACGGGCTTCCCGTGGACGTTCGGCTGATTCTGGACAGGTACAAAGCACAGGTGGGATGGAGATGAGCGTCCCGACCACAGTAGATGCACTACAGAGGGTACACGCCAGCATCACTGGCGTGAAGAGCGCGCCGCTGATTATTCCGGGTTCTGTCAACAGTGCCGACTTGCCGTTGGTTCTGGTGCGCCCTGCCGAGGCGGAATGGAGCGCGCAGGCTATCGGTTTGCCGAGGCAGGACAGGTGGTACGAGGTGTTCTGCTTGGTTGCGCCGGTAGCGTCAGGTCGTTCCCCTGACTCTGGCGTGCGGGCCGCGCTACCCCTGCTCCAGGCGTTCGGAGAAGGGTATATGTCCGACGTTACCATTTCGGGCGCAGTGGATCATGTACGAGAGATCAGGGACGGGGGCATTGAGTCGCTCACATTCGCGGGGGTCTCATATCATGGATTCACGTTCAGGCTATTGGTTGTAGAAAAGTAGGAGGGTGGAAATGGCGGTTACGGCATTGAGAACGATCCAGTTAGGGAGAGAGACCACGTGGGGCACGGCGGTCGCGGCCACGGCGAAACTCATGGCAGTGTCGGATGCGACTATCACGCCGGTTGACGAGACGCTGATGGTCAAGGAGATCAGCTCGCTGGCGCCCAGCTTGCGCGCGGTGCAGGCCGAGCAGTCGGGCAAGGGGAAGATCAAGGCCACGCTCTCATATGAGGATGCCCTGTTCTATCTGCACGGCGTTTTCGGCCAAGTCACGCCAACGGGCGGGGGGCCGTCGTACACGTGGTCGTATGCCGCGCCCTTGGCGAGTACGCCCACCGCGCAATCCTACACCGTCGAGTTCTACTCAGGTACAGCGGCGTATCAGATGTCGGGCACGCTCTTCTCAAAGGTTACGTTCAAGTGTCAAGCAGGCGGGGTCTGGCAAGTGGACGCAGACCTGATTGGGAAGACGGTGTCTATCGTGTCACCTGCGTCGTTAGCAGATCGCTCCGTGAACATCGTGCGCGCGGCGGATACTACGATCTACTTGGACGCCTGGTCGGGCACGATTGGCGCCACGGAGATGGAGGCAACGCTGATCAGCGCAGAGTTGGTGATAGATAGTCACAAGCACCTGAAGGCATTTCTGTCTGGCTCGCTCAATCCGGTAGCGTTCGGCAATGACCGGTATGACGGCGTGCTGAAGATGACACTGGAATTCAACTCTAACGCCAAGTCACTGGTTGATGCGCTCCTTACACCAGCGTTAGTTCAGCGCCAGATCAGGCTGGCCGCCGCGAGCGGCTCGCTGTCCATGACTCTCGATTTCGCGGGCACGCTCTCCAACGGCGTCGAACTGTTCAGTGACCGTGACGGCAATGTCACGGTAGAAACCACCTGGAACGGCACGTATAACTCAGCGCTGGCTAACTGGTGTAGAGCAGGGGTTGTCAATAATCTGAGTGTGCTGCCATAGGAGGGAGCATGGCGATTCCAGATAGGCCGCTGAACTTGCGAGGCACAGAGCTATCATTTGATGAAACGGATGTGCTGTTGTCGCTGGGCGAGGGCGGGAGGATAGACCGCGCGATGTTGCGTCGCTGGCGACAGCTCTTGGCGGCGCATTCCGACTGGACGGATGAAGAAATCGGCCAGATCACCTGGCAAGAGGTACCCGTTGTGTTCGGCATGGTTGAGCGCGCCAGACAGGACGATTCCGTCCGCCCTACGAGCGCCAGCAGCTAAAATTGTGGGCTGCTGGCGTATCAGAGTATGTGCCGCGCTGGGTAGAGAGGTTGGAGATCGCGCGGCTGTGGGGCATTCCGCCGTGGGAACTGGGGGCCCTGCGCGGCGCTGCGCTGTGTTGGTATGAGCGGCAGCGGGCATGGAGTGAGGCGCTGGCTATGCGCCAGCAGGCGGAGATAAGGCGGGCGAAACGTGGCAACCAGCATTCCGGTTGAGGTACTGCTTAAACTGACAGACCAGGTGTCGCCACAGGCTGGCGGGATTATCAAGAGCCTGGGGGACATCAACTTGTCGCAGCTAGCGATCGGCGGCGCGGTGGCAGCGGGCGTTGGCGCGCTGGCCAAGGGGTTGATCGATGCAGCGGCGGCGGCGCGCGAGGAGGAGGTCGGCATTGCAAAGCTTGGCGCGGCGGTGCGAGCCACCGGCGCAGACTGGGGCTCCGCCAGCGCCGCGATCGAGGCGTACCTGGCAGCCGAGCTACGGCGCACTGCGCTGGATGACGGCGAGGGACGTGAGGCCATCTCCCGTCTGACAACTGCGACGGGGGATTACAGGCAGGCGCTTGAGTTGATGGGGCTGGCGCAGGACCTGGCGGCGGCCAAGGGGATCTCGCTGTCGAGCGCCGCCGAGATCGTGGGCAAGGTAGCGCAGGGCAATACCGGCATCCTGTCGAGATACGGTATCACTATCCAAGAGGGCGCTTCTGCTACCGAAGCATTGGCGGCCATGCAGACAGCGTTCGCGGGCCAGGCGGAGGCATATGGCAACACGGCGGCGGGTGCACAGCAGAAACTGGACATCGCGCTAGGCAATTTGAAGGAAACGATCGGCAGTATGGTGTTGCCGGTCATGGCGAACTTGACGGTGGCGCTGGCAGATTTGGCGATCGACGCGCTACCTGTACTAGAGCTTGCGATCGAGGGCGCTCAGCCCGTTTTCGACGCGGTGTTTGGTTTCATCCGCGATACTGTCGTGCCGATCCTGTCGGACGCAGTGGGCTGGACGGTTGAGCATTGGCCAGAGATTCAGGACGCCATGGAACCTGTGCTGCGCAACATCTGGGAGGCATCCAAGTCCGTTTTCGGCTGGTTCCGCGATGACCTTGTCCCGGCGGTGCGTGTGGCAGTGGACTGGATTAGCGAGCACTGGCCGAAGCTAGAGCGGATCTTCGTTGATCCCGTCCGCGGCGCGAAGGAAACGATCAGCGGCATCATCAGCAGTATCCAGACGGTCATCAACAGTATCCACATCCCGCATATTCCGACGCCACACGTAACAATCCACTGGCAGGATTTCCCAATCCTGGGGCGCATTCCGACCGGCGCGTCTGTGGACTGGTATGCGACCGGACTGAACGCGATATTCACGCGACCCACACTGATTGGCGTAGGCGACGCGGGGGCAGAGCGGGTAACGGTACAGCCGGTATCCCGTCGCGACGCGGGCAGCAGCGGTGGTACGACGTACAACCTGACATATATTGACCAGCGGCCTGGTGGCGGCGCGCCAGATCTACTGAGGGTGGCACGCGGTCTGGAGTGGCGCGCTCGCATGGGAGCGGCGTAGAGTGAGCACGTACTGGCTAACATATATCGCGCCGGGCGGGCTGGAATATGCCCTCAACGACAATGTGAATCTCTGGCTGCGCGCCGATGGACTCCGCGGCTTCGGGATAGTGCGCGCGGAGGTCGCTGCCACGCGGCTGCCATACCGCGACGGCGTGTGGCGATTGGGAGGACCGTACACGCCCGCGCGCGAGATGGAAGTCGCGCTAGAGGTCCTTGGCGTCTCTCTAGCAGACTGCGTGGCGCGCCTGAGAGCCCTGGCGAGGAATGTTAGCCCGTATCGTGATCCAGACGAGTTGGGGACATTGCGCGTGCGCGCTCCAGACGGCCTGACACGAGACATTGACTGCTGGTTGACGGGCGTCGAGGATACGGAGTGGGCAGGCCCGCTGGATGGGATCGTTGTCTTGACGTTTTGGGCGCCGTCCCCGTGGTTCTACTCTACGGCCACGGCGACAGCAGGATTGGTGTTGGCCTGCGACGCGGGCGTGTCCTATCCCGTTTCGTACGACGGTTCGACCGGCGTCGAGTACGCCACCAGCGACATTGCGATAGATTTGTCGGTACGGAACGAGGGTGATGTAGACACGTATCCCACGTTGACTATCTACGGGCCTGGGCAAAACCCGGTCGTCGAGAATTTGACAACAGGACAGCTAATAGAGATCGAGACGGTAGTGCTGGAAGCGGGGGACTATATTACTGTGGATATGGATGCGTGCACGGTACAGCTCTACGATATGAGTTACCAAACGACGGCGAACATCATTGAACATATCAGTGAAAACAGTGAGTTCTGGCCGCTGCGGCGCGGCGATAACAGCATCCACGTCGAGATCGCGAACGCGGATGCGGGCACGATACATGTATCCTGGCTGAACAGATACCAGAGCGCATAGGGGAGGACAGCGGAATGTCGATTACGGTCAGGCCGTTTGATGGCAGTAGTTATAGCGCGAATGTTGACCCGGACAGCTACCACCTTTCATTGACGACACAGAACAATGAACAGACAGAGGGCGTGCTCCTGGGGTGGGGCGGGGAGTTTGCCCTTTCTGGGACATCATCTCCCATCACGGTCGCCAGCGGGCGGGCATTCATCAACGGCAAAGAGATCATCAGTACAGACAGTGAGCAGGTGAACATTCCCACGCCGTCCAGCGCGACGCGGGTCGATGTGATCGCGCTGGAGGTGGACTATATCAACAAAACATCGGACGCGGCGATTGTACGAGTCGCGGGCACCGAGGGCGGTGGCGTGCCGACCGTTACGTGGACGCCTGGCACGAAGGTACAACTCCCCGTCGGCCAGGTCAGTATCACCACCGGCGGCGTGTGCACCTGCACGTCGTATTCAGACAGGTTCTTGCACTTCGCTACAAAAGTGAGCACGGACATGTTGGATGACGGGGTGCTGTCTGCCGACGCAGCCGGACGGGCGAAGATGGCGGATGGGTATCTGTCTGCCGACGCAGCCGGACGGGCGAAAATGGCGGATGGATTTGTCAATGTTGACAAACTGGCAGACAGCATTGATGCCTCCGCAAAGGCCTTCAACGCGGATAAAGTGGACGGGTACCATGCCAGCGACATCATCGGTGGAGGAGTGATCCAGGGGGCGATCATCATGTGGTACGGGTCACTGGGCGGTTCCGACGGGCACCGGCCTGTGGTTGGCGGGACGCCCAACGAGGACTGGCACATCTGCAACGGCGAGACGGTTGGCTCTATGACGACTCCGGACCTGCGCGACAGGTTTATTGTGGGTGCAGGTTCCTCCTACGCGTTGGGGCAGACTGGCGGCAACGCCACACAGAACCTGAGCCACTGGCACACAGTCAACACCACAACCAGTTATGAGACCGGCAGTACTTTCCGCCTGTTCGCCGGCGGCGAGACGGCCTCCTTCTACGCACCGCACTGGCACACTGTCAACGCCAACACATCTAGCACGCTGGGAGTAACAGACTTCAGGCCGCCGTACATGGCCCTGTATTACATCATGAAGGTCGCTTAATGGGTTATCAGGTCTGGGTCCTGGACGATACATATAACCGGGTAGCGCTGCTCAACTCGTTCATCCGACTGCGTTATCGTCTTGCGCTGAACAGCCTGTGCGGCGCGAGCATAGACCTCCCCGCCAACGACAACAAGATCGAGCTGTGTGCGTTGGGCAGTAGGTTGCAGATCATCCGCGACGGCGTTCTGGTGTGGGGCGGGATGATTGAGGGGGAGAGCTGGAGCGTAGCAGCGACAGCGCCCGCCGGAGACACGTACGCGCTGGATGCGATTGACTACGGCGCATATCTAGAGTGGCGCACGCACATCAGGCCGGCGGATGATGACTATGACCGCGAGAGCGGTCCGGCGGACGATGTAGCCAAGGCGTATGTCCGCAAGCATTGTGGCCCGTCGGCGACGACAGCGCGGCGCTTTACTGATGTATCGGTGGCGGCGAACGAGGGAAAGTGTAGCAATGTTACCAAACTATGGGTAGGCGGCACGTTGCTAGAGCACCTAGAGCGACTGGGCGCGGAGCGCGCCTTCTGGTGGCGGATGGTTCCGACATGGGGTGGCTGCGAGTTCCGCACGGCATATCCGCTGTGGGGAGTAGATCGAACCAAGGGCAATGGGGTGAGTGATGAATTGGTGTTCTCGCTAGACAGGCGCAACGTGTCTGCCATGAGCTATCGTCGTGATCTCAGAGACCATCGGAACTATGTCTACACTGGTGGTGCTGGAGAGGGGCGGGATCAGATCATGAGCGAGCGGAGTGACGCGGGAGCGATAGCTGCCTTTCGCCGCCGAGAGCTATGGAATCCTGCGACGCAGTATGTTACCGTGTCCGGCTGCGACGCGGAGGGAGATCGCGCGCTGGCGGAACACGCTGTGAGTGAGGAGATGGCGATCGTCCCTGCGCCGGGCGTAGTAACCCCTGGGAATCTGGGAGATCAGGTTACCGTGTTTGAGCGGCGATACGGCCGGGCGTTTGAGTACACTGCCATCATCACAGCGATAGACGTTACAGTAGAGGAGGACGGCGTGGAGAGCATCCGGCCGGAGCTGATTGGCGTATGAGCGAGAACGACGACCCCCGCCTGGATGTTGGCGCCAGCCTGATCGACCGCCTAGCGCGTCTTGAGGCAAGGGTGGCTGCGCAAGAGTCAAACACGCAGTCTGGGATATTGGGCACCGACCAGACCATTAAAGCTTGCCACGATCGGCTGAATTCGCTCCTCGGCGAAGAAAAGAGTGCTCCAGACGGGACACTGGTTAGTAACTTCAACGCTGACCTACTCGATGGGCTACATAGCGATGAAATCGACGCGGACCGGGTGGATGGGTATCACGGCTACGAGCTGATAGCATATCCAGACCGCGCGCCAGGCTCGCCTGATGCGCGCAACGACGAGTTCACTTCTACAACGCTCGACGGAAAATGGAGTGTCAGCAGCACTGCGGCACAGGTTGACTATTCAACCACCTGGTACAGTCACGTTTATATCCGCTTTGCTGGCAATCAGAGCTACAACATCACGCAGAGCTATGCGCCAGGCAGCGGCGCATTCTCACTGACAGCGAAGTTTCATTTTGCCATACAGTCGAACTATCAGGAATGCGGGATCAGTGTGCACGACAGCGCGGAGAACAATGCGGTGGTAGTCAACTACCGATACAACGCTGGATACCACGTAAGCCTGTTTACGTACACGAACCCGACCTGGACGGTGCGCCAAGACCGCACGTTCTACGAAGTGCATACCATTTGCTTGCACATGCAGCGCAACGCTTCGAATGTTTTCGAAGCTTGGTATTCTCTGGATGGCTACTCCTGGCAGCGGCTGGGAAGTTACACTTTCTCGATCACAGTGGCCAAGCTCCGACTAGCGGTGTCCCAGAGCGGGTACACAGGCAACGCTCTGGCGGGGATAGACTGGGTGCGAGCGAACTGGCTGGCGTTGTAGGAGCGAGCATGGCGGACGACATGACAGCATTGCGCAAAGAGATGGCAGAGCATAAACGCATCATCGAGCACGATCTGCGCAACGAGGGCGAGCCATCGCTGAAGCAGATCGAATGGCTGCTCTACGGCATGTACGATCACATGGAGCAGCTAGTGCAGTATCACACGAGCTGTCCGGCGCTGGCCGCGTGGCGCGTCGTGTCGTCGAAAGTGGCGCAAGT
>JAIOAV010000046.1 GCA_019873665.1 Chloroflexota bacterium | reverse complement strand
TTGCCGTTTGCCGAGAACCTCGCGTTTCATGTGAGCCGCCTGCGGCCCATCGCCGAGATCCTGCGCGATCATCAGATCCGCTTTGGGCTGGAATACGTCGGCCCAGCTACATTGCGTGCCGGGCACAGGTTCATCTTTATTCACGATCAGGCGGGATGGCAGCAACTGCGCGAGGCCATCGGCACCGACAACATCGGCCTTCTGCTCGATGCGTTCCACTGGTATGTGTCTGGCAGCACGGTGGCCGACCTGAAAAAGCTGCGCAATGAGGATATCATTACGACTCACATGAATGACGCCATTGCCGGCGTGCCGCGCGACGAGCAATTGGATCAGGTACGCTGCCTGCCCGGGGAGAGCGGCGTCATTGACCTGACCGCGTTCCTCAAGGCGCTGCAGGAGATCGGCTATGATGGCCCATTGATGGTCGAGCCGTTCAGCAAGCGACTGCGCGAGCTGTCGCCCGACCAGGCAACCCGCGAGACCGCTGCGGCGCTGCGGCGGTCGTTGGAGGCCGCGGGCATCCGCTAGAGGGTGCCAACAGAGAAACGTCACACGGGATTTGCAGGGACATCAAGAGGGCCCATCGCACGATGGGCCCTCTGCCGTTCCTCGGTGGCTTAGCTATAGTCCATCTCGGAAAGCTGCTTGTACAGCTTGTAGCGGGTCCGGACATACTCCTTGGCTTCCCGCATCAGCGCCGCGGCCACATCCGGATTGCTGCGGGTGAGCACTTTGAAGCGGGTCTCGTTATAGGCCCACTCCTCCAGGTCAATGCTCGGCTCCTTGGAGTCGAGTTGCAGCGGGTTCTTGCCCTCTTTGGCGAGGCTGGGGTTGTAGCGGTAGAGCAACCATGCGCCCGAGTCCACCGCGCGCTTCTGCTGCTCATATCCCAGCGTCATGTTCAGGCCCTGGTTGATGCACTGGCAATACGCGATGATCAGGGCCGGGCCCTCATACGCATCCGCCTCCAGGAAGGCCTTCAGCGCCTGATTCATGTTCGCCCCCAGCGCAATCTGCGCCACATACACATTGCCGTAGCTCATCATCATATAACCCAGATCCTTGCGCGGCGTCCGCTTGCCGGCGGCGGCGAACTTGGCCACTGCACCCAGCGGTGTGGCCTTGGACATCTGGCCGCCCGTGTTCGAGTAAACGCCAGTGTCCAGCACCAGGACGTTGACCTTGCGCCCGGAAGCGAGCACATGATCCAATCCGCCAAAGCCGATGTCATAGGCCCAGCCGTCGCCGCCAAAGGCCCAGACCGACTTGCGTACGAGGAAATCGGCGACACTCAGCAATTGCTGCGCCTCCACCGAGCCACAAGCTTCCAGCACTTGTCTCAGGCGCGCCACACGCTCGCGCTGCGCCTCGATCCCCTCCTGTGTGGACTGGTCAGCATTCTTGATCTCATCAAAGAGCGCGTGATTGGCCTGACACCCCGCGCACTCGCAACTGTACATCTTGTCCAGCAGCTCATGCGCATACTCGGTCTGCTTGTCCACCGTCAGTCGCATGCCCATGCTGAACTCGGCTGCATCCTCGAACAGCGAGTTGGACCACGTTGGCCCGCGTCCATCCGGACGCACGCAGTATGGCGTCGTCGGCAGGTTGCCGCCGTAGATGGAGGAGCAGCCTGTGGCGTTGCCGATGATCACGCGGTCGCCAAAGAGCTGAGACATCAGGCGGATATAGGGTGTCTCTCCGCAGCCCGCGCACGCGCCGGAGAACTCGAAGAGAGGTTGCAGGAACTGCGAGCCCTTGATAGTGTCGCGACGGTAGAGCGAAGGATCGGTGGCCGGGAGCGAAAGGAAGAATGCCCAGTTTTCGGCTTCCGGCTCGCGGAGCGGGATCTGGTTCGCCATATTGATCGCTTTGCGATTGGTCTTGTTCCCCTGCTCATCCTTGGCAAACGCCGGGCAGGTTTCCACGCAGACGCCGCAGCCGACGCAATCCTCCGGCGCGACCTGCACGGTGAAGCGTTTCCCCTTCATCCCCGCGCCACGGGCCGGCGCGGATTTGAAGGTTGCCGGTGCGCTCTCCAGATACTTTTCGTCATATGCCTTGATGCGGATAGTCGCATGCGGGCAGACATACGAGCACTGACCGCATTGGATGCAGACCTCTGGATCCCAGGCCGGGATCTGCGTGGCCGTATTGCGCTTCTCGTATTGGGTCGTCGCCGTGGGGTAAGTACCATCCACCGGCAGCGCCGAGACCGGGATCTTGTCGCCGCGCCCCGCGATCATCTCGCCCAGCACCTCGCGCACAAACGCGGGTGCATCCGCCGGCACCGGCAAGCGCATCGGCACTTCACTCGTTGCCTGGTCGGGGTATTCAACCTCTTTCAGGTTGGCTGCCGTCGCATCCACAGCGCGGTAGTTCATCTCCACCACGCGCTGGCCGCTCTTCCCGTAGCTCTCGACGATGGCGTGCTTGATGAGGTCAATCGCCTCTTTCTCGTCAATGATGCCCGAGATCAGGAAGAAGGCGGTCTGCATGATCGTATTGATCCGCACGCCTAGGCCCAGCTCTCGCGCCAGCTTATAGGCATCAATCACGTAAAAGTGGGCCTTTTTCGCGATGATCTGCTCTTGCACCATGCGCGGCAGGTGATCCCAGACTTCGTTCTCGTCATAGGGGCTGGCCAACAAGAAAGTGCCGCCCGGCTCCAGCCGGCTCAGGATGTCAAAGCGCTCCAGAAAGCTAAAGTTGTGCACGGCCAGAAAGCTCGCCTGCTTGACGAGATAGGTGCTGCGGATCGGCGTCTTGCCAAAGCGCAGGTGCGAGATCGTGATGCCACCGGACTTTTTCGAGTCATATTCGAAATAGCCTTGGGCATAGTTGTCTGTGGCCTCGCCGATGATCTTGATCGAGTTCTTGTTAGCGCTGACGGTGCCATCAGAGCCCAGCCCATAGAAGAGCGCGCGATGCACACCGGGCGCTTCCGTGCTGAAATGCTCATCCCAAGGCAGGCTGGTGAACGCGACATCGTCGTAAATGCCAACGGTGAAGTGGTTCTTGGGCTGATCCTCCTTCAGGTTGTCCAACACCGCCCTGGCCATGCCCGGATCGAACTCGTGCGAGCCGAGGCCATAGCGGCCGCCTACAATGATCGGCGTGGCATCAAAGCATCCCTGCTGGCACCCTTCGGCGATGGCAGTCTGCACATCCTGGTAGAGCGGTTCGCCGATCGCGCCTGGCTCTTTCGTGCGATCCAAGACCGCGATCTTGCGCACCGTGCGCGGTAGCGCGGACAGGAAATCGGAGACAGCAAAGGGGCGGAAAAGGCGCACCTTGACCAGGCCAACCTTTTCGCCATGCGCGTTCAGATATTCGACGACTTCGTGCATCGTCTCGGCCCCGGAGCCCATCATCACGACCACACGGTCGGCGTCCGGCGCGCCCACATAGTCAAAGAGGTGATACTGGCGGCCAACGAGCTTGGCAAAGCGATCCATGACCTTTTGCACAATGGCGGGAGTCGCCGCATAGAAGGAGTTCACCCTCTCGCGCCCGGCAAAGAACACATCCGGGTTCTGTGCCGTGCCGCGCAGCACCGGCGCATCCGGCGTCATCCGGCGGTTGCGATGCGCCATCACATACTGGTCGTCAATCATGGCGCGGATGTCCTCGCGCGTCAGCTCCTCGATTTTTTGGATTTCGCTCGAGGTGCGAAAGCCGTCGAAAAAGTGGACAAAGGGCACGCGCGATTCCAGTGTGGCTGTTTGCGCGATGAGTGCCATGTCTGGCGCTTCCTGAACGCTATTGGAACAGAGCAGGGCGAAGCCAGTAGAACGTATCGCCATCACGTCCGAGTGATCGCCGAATATGGAAAGCGCGTGTGTCGCCACAGCGCGGGCCGATACATGAAAGACGGTGGGCAGCAACTCGCCGGCGATCTTGAACATGTTGGGGATCATGAGGAGCAGGCCCTGCGACGCAGTGAAGGTGGTGGAGAGCGATCCTGTGGTCAGTGCGCCGTGGACAGCCGCCGCCGCGCCCGCCTCCGATTGCATCTCAGTAACGCTGGGGATCGTGCCCCAGATATTCTTGACCCCATCAGCGGAAAGCTCGTCCGCCGTCTCACCCATTGAGGAGGAGGGGGTAATAGGGTAGATGGCGATCACTTCATTAGTTGCGTGGGCGACGGTTGCAACCGCCGTGTTGGCATCCGTTGGAACCATTTTTCGAGCCATCGTATCTCCTTTTTTGCATGATTAACCTGGCAGAGAGCCAACATGCGATTGCCGCCCGAAATCGGCGGCAACAAAGGTTTCCGCAGACCTGACAAGCGATGTCAGGCCGCCGAAGGGGTCTCGCCAGTATTTTCCATGGCCACAACAAAAACATTATAGCACGCTTTGCGAAAAACGTGAAATGTTACCACAAAAGACTTGACAAGAACCCCCTACCGTGATAACATGCGCTTGGATCATATCACCGCGTGCAGAAACCACAAAAAGAAGATGGAGGTAAGTGATGGTTACAGTGCATGAGGCCGCACGACCGCTCATCGAGCTCAAGCCCAAGTACCCGTTCTTCATCGGCATCGACTCGGATGGCTGCGCATTCGATACGATGGAGATCAAGCACAAGGAGTGCTTTATCCCCAATATCATCAACTATTGGGGCCTCCAGGCGGTTTCCAAGTATGCCCGAGAGGCCGGGGAGTTCGTGAACCTCTACTCGCAGTGGCGCGGCATCAACCGTTGGCCGGCCTTGGTGATGGTCTTTGACCTCTTGCGCGAGCGCCCTGAGGTGCAAGCGCGTGGCGTTCACATCCCGGAAGTGCCGCATATCCGCGCGTTCATCGCGTCCAAATATCCCAAGAGCAACGAAGGACTCGCAGCCTACAAAGCTGAGAACCCCAGCCCGGAATTGGATCTCGCCATGGAGTGGAGCGAGGCGGTCAATGCGACAATTGCCAAGATGGTGCATGATGTGCCGCCCTTCCCCTATGTGCGCGAGAGCCTGCAGGCACTCTACGACAAGGCTGACATGATCGTCGTCTCCCAGACTCCTACCGAGGCGCTCGTCCGCGAATGGGCAGAGCATGGTATTGACAGGTACGTGCGGGTCATCGCGGGGCAGGAGATGGGCACCAAGAGCGAGCATCTCAAGTTTGCGGCAGGCGGCAAGGTGCCCCCGGACAAGATCCTGATGATCGGCGATGCGCCGGGCGATATGAAGGCCGCGCGCGACAATAATGCCCTCTTCTTCCCCATTGATCCCGGTCACGAGGAAGAGAGTTGGCAGCGTTTCTACGAGGAAGGGATGAGCCGGTTCCTGGCAGGCACCTTTGCTGGAGAGTATGAAGCTGCTCTCATTGCCCAATTCAACCGAGCCCTGCCCAGCGTTCCGCCCTGGAAGAAATAGCGTAGATAAGGAGAGGATAGAGATGGCGCCAAAAGCAGATATCGGGTTGATCGGCATGGCGGTCATGGGCCAGAATCTGGCCCTCAACATGAACGACCATGGGTTCGTGGTGGCGGTGTACAACCGCACCGTAAGCAAAGTGGATGATTTCATCAATGGCCCGGCAAAGGGGACCAAGATCATCGGCACCCACTCGCTGGAGGAACTCGTCAAGAACCTGAAGAAACCGCGCCGCGTGATGTTGATGGTGCAAGCCGGACAGCCGGTGGACGACTTTATCGAGGCGCTCTTGCCACTCCTGGACAAGGGCGACATCATCATTGACGGGGGCAACTCGAATTACCAGGATACCACCCGTCGCACCGAGTATGTCGAGTCCAAAGGGCTCCTCTACATCGGCACCGGCGTCTCTGGCGGAGAAGAGGGCGCACGTCATGGCCCCTCCATCATGCCCGGTGGCTCGCCTGCGGCGTGGCCTCACGTCAAGCCCATCTTCCAGGCCATCGCCGCCAAGGTGGCGGATGGTAGCCCCTGTTGCGACTGGGTAGGAGAGAAGGGCGCAGGCCATTTTGTCAAGATGGTGCACAACGGCATCGAGTACGGAGATATGCAACTGATTGCCGAGTCGTATCATCTGATGAGCGAGGGCCTCGGCATGACGCCGGATCAGATGCATGAGGTCTTTGCGGAGTGGAACAAGGGCAAGCTCGACTCGTACCTGATCGAGATCACCCGCGATATCCTCGCCTACAAAGACCAAGACGGCAAACCGCTGGTGGACAAGATCCTAGACACCGCGCAGCAAAAGGGCACGGGCAAGTGGGCAGTGATCGCGGCGCTGGATATGGGCATCCCGCTCACGCTGATCGGCGAAGCGGTGCTGGCGCGTTGCCTCTCGGCTCTCAAGGAAGAGCGTGTGGAAGCCGCCAAAGTGCTCGGCGGCCCCAAGCCACGCTTCCGTGGCGATAAAAAGGCCTTTATTGACGACATCCGCGAGGCACTCTATGCGTCCAAAATTGTGTCCTACACCCAGGGGTACATGCTGATGCGGGCTGCAGCGGCCGAGTACGGCTGGAACCTGAACTATGGCGGGATTGCCCTCATGTGGCGCGGCGGCTGCATCATTCGCTCCGTCTTCTTGGGCAAGATCAAAGACGCCTTTGACAAGAATCCAGACCTCAAGAACTTGCTGCTAGACGATTATTTCAAGGAGCAGGTCATGGCCGCACAGGACGCCTGGCGGCGTGTGGTCTCCAAGGCGATCTCCATGGGCATCCCGGTGCCTGCCATGTCCACCGCGTTGGCGTTCTATGATGGCTACCGTCACGGCCGCCTGCCGGCGAACCTGCTCCAGGCGCAGCGCGACTATTTCGGCGCGCACACCTACGAGCGCGTGGACAAGCCGCGCGGCGAGTACTTTCACACCAACTGGACGGGACATGGCGGCGACGTTACCGCAACTACCTATCAGGTGTAGCCAGACACGGGTCAGGACCTTGGAAGCCGCGGGAGCGGCTTCCAAGGTCGCTTGCCATCTTCGGAGGATAGTATGCCTAAAGTCAAGAATGTGATCGTCGCCCAATCGGGCGGGCCTTCTCCCGTGATCAACAACTCGTTGCGCGGAGTTGTGGAGATGTGTCGGGAGCTACCAGAGCACTTTGGCAAAGTCTATGCCGGTTTTCATGGCATCGAGGGTGTGCTGAAGGAGGAGCTGCTTGACCTGTCGGCCCAAAAACCGGAGGAGATCGGCCTGCTCCGCACCACCCCAGCCGCAGGTTCCATCGGCACCTGCCGTTACAAGCTGAAAGAAAGCCAGAAAGAGGATTTCAACCGCGTCATTGACGTCATGCGCGCCCACGATGTCGGCTACTTTTTCTACATCGGCGGCAACGACTCGATGGACACGGCGCACAAGGTGGCCACGCTTGCCCACGAGCATGGGCTGGATCTGATCGCCACTGGCGTGCCCAAGACGATTGACAACGATGTCGGCGACACCGAGTTCAAGCTTATTGACCATACGCCCGGTTACGGTAGCGTGGCGCGCTACTGGGCGCTGAACATCCAAAACGCAAACGAGGAAAATGCCGGTTCATCTCCCGCCGATCCGGTGCTGGTGATGCAGGCGATGGGGCGCAAGATTGGGTTTATCCCCGCTGCCGCACGGCTGGGCGATCCCAACCGCGAGATGCCGCTCCTGATCTTCATGCGCGAGTCGGCGCTCTCGCTGGAGGCGCTGGCCGACCGTGTGAACGACATGTTGCGCCAACACGGTCGGGCGCTGGTCGTCATTAGCGAAGGGTTTGATGTGGGCGACATCGGCGAGCGGAAGGATTCGTTTGGCCATACTATGTTCTCGGCCAGCGAGACCACTGTCGAGCAGATTGTTGTCAACTATCTGAACAGCGTCGGCCTGGCGGCGCGCGGCGCGGCCCGTGGCAATGTCCCCGGCACCGATCAGCGCCACAACATGATCTATGCGTCAACCGTTGACCTGGACGAGGCGTATCATGTCGGCCGCAAGGCGGCGCTGATCGCCGCAGAAGAGGGATCAGGCTATATGGCGACGATCCTGCGCGAGCCCGGGCCGATCTATCGTGTGCGTTACGACAAGGTGCCGCTTGAGGTTGTGGCGAACTCGGAACGCGCCTTCCCGAAAAAGTGGATCGCACCATCTCAGGTGGATGTAACCGACGACTTTATCCGGTATGCTCAACCGTTGATCGGCGAGGATTGGCCCAGCGTTCCGCTGGTGGCAGGCGTGCAGCGCTTTGCCCGCTTTGAGCCGATCTTTGCCGAGCAGAAGCTGCCCGCGTACACACCGCAGGCGTATCGCAAGTAGATCCTGGAGGGTAGAAAATGGCCACTGACGAGTTGTTCGATATCAAGGGCAAGGTTGCCGCCATCACTGGCGGCGCCGGCGTGCTCTGCAGCACGATGGCCGAGGCGCTGGCAAAACGCGGCGTCAAGGTTGCGATCATGGACATCCGCGAGGAGGCCGCCGAGACGGTCGCGGCCAAAATCCGCGGGCAGGGCGGGGATGCGATCGCGGTCCAGGCCGATGTCCTGAACAAGGCGAGTGTCGAGGCAGCAGCGCAAAAGATTATGGCCAAATACGGCCGCGTGGACATCCTGATCAATGGCGCGGGCGGCAATAGCCCACGCGCCACAACCAGCCCGGAGACTTCCTTCTTTGACCTTCCGATCGAGGGGGTGCGCTGGGTATTTGAGCTGAACTTCCTGGGGACCTTTATCTGCTCGCAGGTGTTTGGTAAGATCATGGCGGACCAGGGAGAGGGCAATATCGTCAATATCTCCTCCATGACCGCGATTCGCCCGCTCACCAAAGTGCCGGCATACGGCTCAGCCAAGGCTGCCGTCAGTGGCTTTACGCAGTGGCTGGCGGTGCATCTGTCGCAGAACTGCTCGACCAAGATTCGCGTCAACGCCATCGCGCCGGGCTTTTTCCTGACAGAGCAGAACCGCTTCCTCCTCACGCAGGAGGTAGATGGCTCGCTCACGCCGCGCGGCAAGGCGATCATCCAGCACACGCCCATGGGGCGTTTTGGCGAGCCGGAGGACCTGATCTCGACACTGCTTTGGCTGCTGGCGCCCGGCTCTGACTTCGTACACGGCATCGTCGTGCCAGTAGATGGCGGGTTCTCCGCCTTTGGCGGCGTCTAGAGCCGGCCCAGGCGGGAGCGACCCGTCGCACCCGTCAGCGGGGACTTGGCGCAGTGGGCAGAGCTTGCCCACTGCGCAATGCTTATCAAGCAAGGAGAAATCACGCAATGGTCATCGGTCAAGGGAGTACAGACAAGACCCTCTCCGAGCGGCAGGTGCGCAATATCATGTCTCGCGCCCTGGCAACCGGCGATTGGGCCGGTAAGCGCATCCTCATCCTGATTCCGGATCGCACGCGCACCGCGCCGATCCCGATGTTCTTCCGGCTCTTCTACGATCTGCTGGGCGACAAGGTGGCGGCGCTGGATTATCTCGTGGCGTTGGGTACGCATCAGCCGCTGGACGAGGACGGCATCAGCGCCCTAGTCGGCGCGAGCGCGGCGGAACGCGCGACCAAGTATCCGAAATCACACGTCTATAACCATCACTGGGAAAAGCCGGAAACTTTTGTTACCATCGGCACCATCAGCAAAGAGGAGACAAAGGAGATCACTGGCGGCCTCCTTTCGGCCGATGTGCCCGTGGCGCTCAACAAGCTGATCTTCGAGTATGATCACCTCTTCATCTGTGGCCCTACCTTCCCGCACGAGGTGGTGGGCTTTTCCGGCGGCTACAAGTATATCTTCCCCGGCATTGCCGGCGCCGACATCATCAACTTTTTCCACTGGCTGGGCGCTGTCATCACCAGCATGAACATCATCGGCCACAAGGACACGCCGGTGCGACGCGTGCTCAACCGCGCCGCCGAATTCGTCAAGGTCCCGATCCTTTGCTTCAGCTTTGTCGTGCATGGCGAGGAGCTGGCAGGGCTATATGTGGGTGACCCGAAAGAGGCTTACTCTAAGGCGGCAGATCTCTCGGCGCAACTGCATATCACCTACATTGACCGACCGTTCAAGCGGGTGCTTTCGATGGCCGCCAAGATGTACGATGACATCTGGACTGCGGCAAAGGCCATGTACAAGCTAGAGCCGGCGATCGAGGATGGCGGCGAGGTGATCATTTACGCGCCGCACATCACCGAGGTTTCGTACACACACGGCAAGATCTTAGACAAGATCGGCTATCATACGCGCGACTATTTCCTGAAGCAGATGGATCGTTTCAAAGATATCCCGGGCGGCGTCATGGCGCACTCCACTCACCTCAAGGGGAGCGGGACGTTTGAGAATGGCGTGGAAAAACCGCGCATCAAGGTAACACTCGCCACCGGTATCCCGGCGGAACGGGTGCAGGCGCTAAATCTCAGCTATATGGACCCCAAGACGATCAACCCGGCCGAGTGGGAGGGACGGGAGGACGAGGGGATCGTGGTGATCCACAAAGCAGGCGAGATGCTCTATCGCCTGAAAAAGGATCAGGGCAAGTAGACGGCGCATCCCCAGCGGCCGAGAGGCTACATGCGATGCGTGTAGCCTCTTTTTGTGGCGTATGGCCGCCCGTGCCATGTGCGGTTGGCACTCGCTGCGCTGGCGAACTTTGTGCATAAAATCACGAATTTGACTGGCCGGTGGTTCAGGCTATAATCAGCGCGGTTTAGCACAATGCGACAGAAGGAGCATGACGTGTACGAGATTCTGGCCAAAGAGGAGTTAGCTCCTGTCACCAAGCTCTTTGTCATTAATGCGCCGGAAGTGGCGCGCAAAGCCAAGGCGGGGCAGTTTGTCATCCTGCGGGTGCGCGAAGCGGGCGAACGCATCCCGCTCACCATCGCGGACTATGACCGCGAGGCGGGAACGATCACTATCGTCTCGCAAGAGGTGGGCAAGTCCACCAAAGAGCTGGCGTGCATGGAGCCGGGTGACAGGCTAGCAAGCTTCACCGGGCCACTGGGCATTCCCAGCGAGATCGAGTATTATGGCACGGTCTTGCTGGTCGGCGGTGGCGTGGGGATCGCGCCGATCTATCCCATCGCTCGCGCGCTGCGCAAAGTGGGGAATTACGTGATCTCGATCATCGGTGCGCGCAACCAGAGCCTCCTCTTCTGGGAGGACAGAATGCGCCAGGTGAGCGACGAGCTGATCGTCTGCACCGATGACGGCAGTTACGGTCGCAAGGCGCTGGTGACGGAGCCGATGAAAGAGCTACTGGCTTCGGTGCGCACCATCAATCATATCTGGGCCATTGGGCCAGCGATCATGATGAAGTTCTGCGCCCTCACCGGCAAGCCTTTCAACGTGCCGATGACAGTGAGCCTGAACTCGATTATGGTGGATGGCACCGGCATGTGCGGCGCCTGTCGTGTCGAGGTGGGCGGGCAAACCCGTTTCGCCTGTGTGCACGGCCCCGAATTCGACGGCTATCAGGTGGACTGGGATCTGTTGATGAGCCGCCAGCGGCAATACCTGGCCGAGGAGAAGCTGGCCCTGGAGCGCTTTGAGCACGAGTGCACCTGCCGCAAGCAGGATGCACGCGGATAGATGAGGAGAGATAGAGCGTGAGCGAGACAAAGAAACCCGCCCGGGCGCCGCGGCAGGACATGCCCCGCCAAGAGCCCAATGTCCGGAACAGAAACTTCAACGAAGTCGCGCTCGGCTATAACCACGAGCAGGCGGTCATCGAGGCAGAAAGATGTTTGCAGTGCAAGAACGCGCGCTGCGTCACCGGCTGTCCGGTGGAGGTGCGCATCCCGGAGTTCATCCTGGCGTTACGCGAAAACCGGATGTGGGATGCCGTCGAGTTGCTCAAAGACAAAAACAACTTGCCCGCCATCTGCGGCCGCGTCTGCCCGCAAGAGACCCAGTGCGAGGAAATGTGCGTCCTGGGACGCAAGTTCGAGCCGGTGGCCATCGGCCGTCTGGAGCGATATGTGGCGGACTGGGAACGCGAGCACGGGATCAAGGCTCCACCCTCCGCTTCACCTTCTGGCTTTTCAGTCGCGGTGATCGGTTCCGGGCCGGCGGGCCTGACCTGCGCCGGCGATCTGGCCAAGATGGGGTACAAGGTTACTATACTAGAGGCGTTGCACGCGCCGGGCGGCGTCCTCATCTACGGCATCCCCGAGTTCCGCCTGCCCAAGGATGTGGTGCGCGCCGAGGTCGAATATGTCAAGAGCCTGGGCGTTGAGGTGCAGCTCAACGCCGTCGTCGGCAAGCTCTATACCATTGACGAGCTGCTGAGCAACGGCTACGACGCCGTCTTTTTGGGGACAGGGGCGGGCCTGCCCATGTTCATGAACATCCCGGGCGAGAACCTGAACGGCGTCTATTCCGCCAACGAGTTCCTCACCCGCGTCAATCTGATGAAAGCGTACAAGTTCCCCGAATACGACACGCCCGTCAAAGTGGGCGAGCGGGTTGCCGTGGTTGGCGCGGGCAACGTGGCGATGGACGCTTCGCGTTGCGCCAAGCGGCTGGGCGCCAAAGAGGTGCACATCGTCTATCGTCGCTCCCGCGAGGAGGTGCCTGCCCGCGCGGAAGAGGTGGAGAACGCGGAGGAAGAGGGGATCATCTTCGACTTTCTCACCAATCCGGTCGAGATCCATGGCAACGAACAAAAGTGGGTGTCGGGGATGCGGTGCATCCGCATGCAGTTGGGCGAGCCGGATGCCAGCGGCCGTCGCCGCCCGATCCCGATCCCCGGCTCGGAGTTCGACATGGCATGTGATACGGTGATCATGGCACTGGGCACGCAGCCCAACCCGCTCGTCTTTTCCGACGCGGCGGGACTGGAGCGCACCCGCCACGGCACGGTCGTCGCCATCGAGGAGACAGGGCGCACCAAGAAGGAGCGCGTCTGGGCAGGCGGCGATATTGTAACCGGTGCGGCGACGGTTATCAGCGCTATGGGCGCAGGCAAACGTGCCGCGCGTGACATTGACGCCTATCTGAAGAACGACGCGGCGGGGCCATGGTGGCCTGAATAGACGAGGTCTCAACATAGGAGCGGGCCAAATGCTCTCGGCACTTGGCCCGCTCTTTCATGGCGGCATCAGCCCGCCTGCTGTCTGGCCGACGGCCTCTCTTCGCTGGCGGGCGCTGGCCTGCCCTCGGACTCGGCCCCATTCGCACGCTCGAAAGCCTGTAGTTGAGCTGCCATCTGACAGAGCCGCTGGTTGACACGCCAGTTGACGCTTCCCTCAGGGTAATTCCCAGCCTCGTCCGGCGTTCCGGCTTCGACACCGGTGAGGATGCTGATCCCTTCGTCAATGGTATCTACTGCATAGATGTGAAATCTCTTCTCCCGGACGGCATCCACCACGTCCTGCCGCAACATCAGGCTGGCGACGCTGCGGCGCGGGATGATCACGCCCTGCTCGCCGGTCAGCCCCATCAGCCGGCAGACATCGAAGAAGCCCTCGATCTTGTGTGTTACACCGCCCACCGGCTGGATCTCGCCATGCTGGTCCACCGAGCCGGTTACGGCGATTCCCTGTTTGATCGGCAGTTCGGCGATGCTGGAGAGGAGCGCGTACAGCTCAGTCGAAGAAGCGCTATCCCCGGCGACTCCCTCGTATCCTTGTTCGAAGACGATGCTCGCAGTCAGTGCCAGCGGCTTGTCCTTGGCAAACCGGCTGCTGAGATAGCCGATAGCGATCAACACTCCCTTGTCGTGGATCGCTTCGGTCATTTTGACCTCGCGATCTACATTCACGACACCGGTACGCCCCCAGTAGGTTTTGGCGGTGATCCGGATGGGCCGGCCAAATTCATAGTCGCCGAGATTGATTACGGCCAATCCGTTGACTTGGCCAATCGCCTCCCCTGCGGTGTCAATCTCAATCGTCCCGTCGGCGATCATCTCCCGAATACGCTCCTCGATGCGGTTCTCGCGGTATATGTGCTCCGCGATTGCCTGCCGCACATCATCAGCAGTAACCAAATCGTGTCCCTGCCGCTTGGCCCAGAAGCTCGCTTCTCGCACCAGGTCGGCAATTTCGGCAAAGCGAACGGCCAGCTTGCGCTGGTCTTCGACAAGGCGTGCACCCTGCTCGACGACTTCTGCCACGCCAGTAGGGTCAAAGTGCAACAGGCCCTCTGTTCGGCAGCGCTCCGCTATGAAAAGCGCGTACTTTTGCTGGCTTTCATCTGACCACGGAATCTGGTAATCGAAATCCGCCTTAACCTTGAAGAGCTTGCTGAATTCGTCATCCAGTGAGTGAAGAAGATAGTAGAGCTGGGAATCGCCGATGATCACCACTTTGACGCGCAAGGGAATCGGTTCCGGCTCCAGGGAGGTGGATACCAAGACCCGCAGCTCCTGTCCCGCCTCTTCCACGCGCACGCAGTTGGTGCGGAGTGCGCGTTTGAGCGCATCCCAGGCATACGGCGCGCTCAGCAAGCGACGTGCATCAACCACGAGGTACCCGCCATTCGCCCTGTGCAGCGCCCCCGGCTTGATCAGCGTAAAGTCGGTGATCCACGCTCCAAAGTGCGCCTGATGTTCGAAGCTCCCCACGAGATTATAGTAAGTGGGATTGCTCTCGATGATGACGGGCGCACCTGTGGAATTGCTGTGATCCACGATCACATTCACCGCATAGCGATTGAACCATGTGTTCTCGTCCTGCGAGATAGCCAAGGGAAGCGATGATGGCTGCGCCTCGGCCCCCCGAAAGCGTTGCACGTTCTCCAAGACATCGCGGTGCACGGCGGCGATATACTCGCGCACTCTGGGCTCGTCGCTGTACTTCTGGTTTAGCTCCTCGATTAGATGGCCCAGGGCGAACTCGGCGATCTCAGTTTCCAGCGCTTTGATCTTCTCTCGCGTAGATTTTTCCACCTCACGCGCGCGACGCGTGGCCTTCTCTAGCGCTTCTTGTAGCTCATGCCGGCGCGATTCGAAACGCTGCTTGATCTCAGGCGGCAATTGCTCGTACTGCTCCGGGTTGAGCACTTCCTCGTTGAGAACAGGTGCAATCACCAAGCCCATGGGCGTCTTGAGCAACGCAAAGCCGCGCTCGCGCACGTACGACTCGAGGTTGGCCAGCTCCGCGCCTTGCTCCTCCTGCAAACCTCGCGTCAACTCGCTCTCCCGCTGCGAATAATACTCGCTTTCAAAGGCGCGTGGGATTTCGATGCGCGCCTGGCGCACAAACTCGCCCATGTCGTTGCGCAACTGCACCGCCCTGCCAGCCGGCAGGCGCAACGCCTTGGGGTTGCGAGGCTCGGCAAAGTTGTTGACATAGCACCAGTCATCAGGGACCGGCTCCTTGGCTGCCTTCTGGGAGAGGAACTGTCGGACGGTGGTCGTCTTGCCCACGCCGCTAGGTCCCACAGCATAGATGTCAAACCCCTCAGAGGGGATATCCATACCAAACTCAAGGGCGCGGGTAGCCCGATCCTGGCCGATGATCTCTGTCAGTGGCGGAAGCTCTGCAGTCGAGTAGAATGTGAATTGGGCAGGATCGCACTGTCGCCGCAGTTGCTCTGGAGCAAGCGCATATCTTTCGAGGTCAATCATCTATATGTCCCTCCTTATGTCCACATCAACCGTCAGCGCGCGATGTCCTGTTCGCCGGCGCTCTAGCCGCGCGCCACCACGCCAGCGCTGTGCGGCGCAGGTGGTGCAAGTGCAGTTGCCAGGGCCGGTGTGCGAGTCGGAACTGCTGCCGCCAGCGGCGATCGGCGATCTTGGCATCGCCCCACGCCAGAATTGCCCTCAAGCTGACCTCCGCCTGGCGCACCACAGGCGCGATCTCGCGGCGGTTCGCGTGCTCCCCCGCCAGACAGTAGGCCAACTGACGATAATACAGAAAATCGAACTGAAGCCGGGTCAACTGGAGCGAATCCAGTTCTAGGTTCAGCACCTCTCCCCTGGTCACATGTCCCGGCGGTTTCGTCCCCGCGCCGGGCCGCATAGCAGCGGCGAGATGCGCCGAAGCGCTTTCCAGATGCTGTCGCGCCTGCTGCAGCGCGGCTAACTTGGCGCGCCGCGCCTCCAGCGGCGCCTCCATAAAGTCCAGCACATCCTTGGGCAGAGCGCTCTGGCTGCTCTCCTCGCCTGATTGAGCCTCTTCGGGTGATAGGTCGAGCAAGAGATGAAAAGCGATCTCAAGCTGCTGTTGATAGGCCAGCAAGGTCTCCACAGGGCCGCCAAAGTAGTTGGCGACGAAATCCTCCAGCAGGTCCACTTGCGGATGCGGATGCCAGGCAAGCCGCGCAAAGAGAAAGGCGTTGACAGGCGGCGCCAGCCAAGGCCGATCAGCCGTAATGATCGTGCCGACATGCTGGCAGCCCGCATCAGCGTAGGCACGCAAGTCGGCCGACAACAGGTTGGCCAGCGGCGGCGCCATAGACTTGAATAGGATGCCGTCCAGGTAGTACTCGAATACCTGATGTTCCGGCCAGCCGCTATCGGCAAACCAGGCGATCTGTTGCCGCAGCGACGCCTCATAGTCAACAAAGTTGAGCGGACAGGCGCGATCCCCCAGGGTGTGCGCGTAGCACCTCTCGCGCGGCGCGTACAGGAGTGCCACGTTCCGCCGCGGCTTGATGGCTGTGGGCGCAAGGCGCGTGTCGTGGTATGCCAGAAACGAGATGAGCGCATCTGACCGCAGCTCTTGCAGCACGTCGGCGATCTCGTTGATGATCAACAGCGCCTGATCCGAGGCGGAGAGGTCAGCGCAATCTGGACAGGCACACCATCCGCCCCCAATGATGTCGTCCGGCCACACATGAAACACATCCACTTCCGGATGCGCCTCGAAAAAGTGGGCCGCCTGCTGTCGAATCGTGGCGATGGCGAAAGGGTTAGATGCGCATAGATTATGATCGGCAGTGCGCCGAGTCCCATCGAAGCGAAACGCCTCGCGATGGCGACGGAAGAGTCGCCGCGGCAAAAGGCCGGAAAGGAGATGCCCGCCGTATTCCAGTGTCATGCTGCGCAACCGCAGCGCTTCCGCGGCCTCACGGCGAACGCGCCGATATGCCTTTTCGTATTGGCCGCCCCACGATTGTGGTGGGAAGGGATGAAAGAAGATATAGTTCAGCCGGTTTCGCGCTGCCCAGGCGATCCAATCGGCGACCTGGGCCAGATACAGCTCGTGCCCCAGTATCAGACCACGTCTCGTAAGAAGCGGAATCTCGTCCTTGATCCCTGCAGGAAGCGCGACGGTCAGACGGCGTGGAATTCTCTCACCCATCGTGCCCGGGTAGTACCAGCGGCAGCCCAGCTCCTCCAGCAGGTCATAGACGCCGAAAAGCAGACCACGCGGCGAACGACCGATCAGCCGGATGCCATCCTCCGCCACGTGCCGCACAAAGCCATCGCCTGCGCCCGCCTCATAGTACAAAGCGATGTGCGCCGCGCCGTCCGCAGGTGGTGTCGGCAGGACGTCCGGCGCGCGATCCGAGATGCGTTGCAGGTAGCCTTGTAGTTCGCTTGCCGCGAGCTGCGCAGTAGGGTGATCGCCGTGCAGCACGATCGGCCAAACCCTGCCTCTGGCGATGAAAGCAACCGCTTGTCCCATGACACTCTTCCTGGATGTGCTGGATGACAGCGTCGAGTATAGCATTGATGATAGAGCGCGGCAAATAGCTGCTTCTTGGGCAGGACATTTGCTTGAGCACCCTGATCGTGTTACAATCGCGTCATGATGCGTGTCGCACTGGCCGACAGCATGGCCCCAGCAACCCAGCAGCACCGTCAGGCACCATCTGCATCGTCGAGGAGGTCAAGGCAGACATGGAGTCTCCCGCAGAGATCCGCACTATCCTGAACGCCGGCCCGCGCCCGGGCGTCCTCATCCTTTCTGGCATTCACTTGGATGAAGTGCCGCGCCTGGAGGCGGAGCGCGAGATCTTGCCCGCCAGCCTCAGGGAGGCGCGTGAGGCTGACCTCGCCATGCACCTGATGTCGCTGGCCAATGGCTACAGCGAATGGGGCCGCTGGCGGTATCTGGTGATCAAGCCGCGTGAGAGCGAGGCGCGTGGGGCATCAGCGCGGGCTGGCTTGACCAACGACCGCCTGCAACAGATCGTGAGCCGCTACTGCCTGCCGGCGGTTCCATGCTACTATCGCGAAGGCCGCGTCGAAGGGGAGCACATCGGCATGATCGTGATCAACGATAGCTCGCTAAAACCCTTCCGCTTTGCCCGCGATGTGGCATACGAAGCCTTTGTGGCTGCGGAGAGCCGCTGGCAGCGCGAGGTAGCCTATCGCCAGGGGGAAGTGTGGATACGAGATGATGGCGACTCCCGGCTCGCCACGGCTTCCGAGATCACACAGATCAAGTTGGATGCGGCTCTCGTGCCGCCCTACACCACCGATCAGGCACCATTGGCGCCACTCCCCAGCACCGAACCGCGTGTCGAGATCGCCGCGCTGACCGTACCCAGCGCGCCTGTGGCAGCGATGTGCCCGCCGATCGCACGGAGCTTCGTCTCGCCAACCTCATTTGACCAGCTTGTGCAGACTCTTCGCGAGGAGCGCCTTGTCGTGCTTTATGGAGCGGCGGGTGTAGGCAAGCGCACCCTTGCGCAGGCGGTGGCTCATGAGCTGGCAGCACAGACGAGCGGCCTGCCCACCCTCTGTGCCCAGGCGCTGGATGCCGTGCAGGTCCTCACGCTGCTAGCCGCGCCAGAGCCCTGTATCCTGGTAGTGGAGGATGCCAATGCCACACTCACCGAGCCGGAGCTGACGCGCTGGCAAGAGGCAGCGCGCAAATCGGGCAGCTATCTAGTGCTGACCGCGCGCCCCGCAGCGGAGAAGATGGCCGAGGCACATCCCTCACTCGTCTCATTTCGGCGCGGCTATCCTTACGGAGAGGATGAGCTGGCGACACTCTTGGCGCAGAGCATCAACGAGGCGCTGCCGGCCTTTCAGGCCCATGGCCATTTCGCCGATCAGAAAGCCGTCAGCCCTGCCGATCAACTGGCCGGACGCTCGCTGCGTTGGATTGCCGCACAGTTGGGCACGCCGGGAGGCGTGACACGCTTTGCGGCATTGGCGCAGCAGTCCTGGTTGGACAATGATCGAGGGCTTCTGCGGCTAATGTCGCAAGCTGGCGACCTGGAGAACGAGATCGGCCAGTGGTTTGAGGGCTTGACGGAGGCAGAGCGATATTTCGCGCTGACGGCTGCTCTTTTGGGACGCTTGCCCGCCGCCGATTTCTGGCGCTGCTACGAGGCGCTGATGAATGAGGCATGGCGGGAACGGGAGCCGCAACTGGGGATTGTGCCGGGCCTGAACGATCGCCTGGCGCGCTATATCGGCGACGACAATTCTTTCGCCTCTTCCGTGCAGCGAGACATCATTCTGCGCCTGGCGGAGCAGCGCCTTCATCGCGCCCTCGTCTGGGCTCTGCCCCACCTGCAACGGTGGGTGGTGGAACATGGCAACGATGCCAGCGCGGCATGGCAGGAGACACACGCGCTGTTGGCTGATGTCGTCGGGCGGCTCGCAACGCGGGATTGGGGCGCGGTTCTGCCCGTCTGGCAGGTCTGGGCGGCCGACCAGCACATCGCGGCCCGCAACGCGGCCAGCCGCTCGATCGCCTGCGCCGGGATCACGTGCCCGGATCGCGCGCTGGCGCTGCTGGAGGAGTGGGCGCGAAACAGGCCGCTGGAAGTGGGATGGGTGCCGCCGCGGCGGGCATATCGGGTACGCGCCACCGCTGCGCTGGCTGCCGGAGAGATGGGCAGGCAGCTCGATGTGCCCACGCTGGAGCGCACAGTTTTGCCGCTCCTCTGGACACTGGCGCGTGATGGAGAGGCGCGCGTGCGGGGGGCGGTGGCGGACGCCGCACGCGCTCTCGGGCCCTTGCGCTTTGCCGATGTCGCAGGACTGCTCGGCCATCTGGCCGCCGATCCCAGCAGAGCCGTGCGGACGCATGTGGCCGGAGCGTTGTTTGAGATGGCACGCGTGCCAACGGCGACGGTCGCCGAGATCCTCACCAGTTGGCTCGAGGAAAGGGATGGCGCATCCTCAGCCCGTCATTGGACAGCGCTGCTTACGCTGATGGCGTTGGGCCAGCAGCACGAAAGCGCATTCGCCTCCTTGACGTCATTGCTGCAAGGCGCAGAGACGGCGGACCGAGTCCGAAAGCTATTTGCAGCAATTCTGGCGGAATCATCCGGGGCGACGCAGGCACTGGCTCCGCTGCTGACGCAACTAGCTGAGGCGCGCGAACATGCCGCCCAGGAGGTAGCGCTGGAAAGCGCGCTCCAGCTGGCACGTATGCCGCAGGAGAGGGACAACGTACAGGCGCTGGTGGCGCAATGGCAGGCGTCTGAATCGCCGCAGCTTGTAGAGACAGCCGCCCAATGGACCACAGAATGGCGACGAATGGTGGCGCGTGAGCCAGCGCTTCTGACGTCGGCGCTGCCCGCGGCCGAAACGACTGCGGAGGAGGCCGCTGATCTGACCGAGTCGGTTGACACAATCGAGCCGGTGCAACCGCCACGCCTGGGGGCACAAGCGGCATCACCACGCACCGTCATCCAACCCGGCCCGCGCATATGGTCACGGCAGACAGGAATGGGCCGTAGTGATGCCGGACGCACAGCGCTCTGGCGGCGCATGCTCCGGGCGATCAACGCTCTCGCGCTGGCCGCGCTCGTCTGGATCGCGCTGGACCGCTTCCCCTATTATTCCAGAGAGTGGTTGCCGATCATCTTGGTTGTCATTGCCGGTCTCACGCACACGCAAAGCGGCCTCGGCATCGCCGCCGCACTGGTGACCGCGCTGCCCGCGCTGCTCTATCACTCGCCAACGCTGGCCATCACCGTGCTGGCTTTTGGCCTGGCGCTGTTCGTAGCCGCCAACATTTTCCACTCGTCATCCGACGAGCGATCGGGCCTGCACCTCGAGGAAGGGCTGATCATCTTTGCCTTCCCGCTGCTGCTGCAGACACCGTTGGCAGTGATGCTGCCCTTTGTATTGGGGTGGATCTTGCGCCGGCGCGGCGCGTTCGTCATCTTCTGGGGTATCCTCCTAACGATCCTGGTTGGGCTGGCATTTGGCCAGTCTGTCATCGGGTCGTTCTTTGCCACCGGCGCCTTGACAACCGAGAGCGTCGTTGTCAGCCGCGAGCCGCCGGACGTCTGGCAATCTCTCGACTGGCTAGCCAGGCTAAGCCTCTATAGGGAAGGGGCCACCGGCTTGGTCGCACTTCTCAAAGAGCTGCCCGCCGCCTTGACTGCGACGCCCTTCCCGGTGGCGCAGTGGCTGCTCTGGTGCGTGGCCACATGGTTGGTGGGGTGGGCGGTGGAGCAGGGTTGCCACTGGAGCGGCTTGGCCATGATCGCGCTCGTGGCGGCGGCAATGATCGTCATCTATCATCTGGTCGTGCCCGATTGGCTGGGATGGACGCTACCATTCCGCCCGACAGGCGCACTAACGTTGCAGATCCTTGTGGGCGCACTGGTTGTGCTGGCGGCGATCCGCGGCCCTGCACTGGTCCGCTCCAGCGACCTCCTGAGGCGTAGCACGCTGAAGCGATTTCTGTCGCTCTGGCGAGAGCAGCTCGCGCCCGCCGCGCGCGACGTGGTGCAGCGCGCGCGACAGCGCGCTTCCGGCAAGAGTCAAGAGCGGACTTCCCAAGAGGGATAGGACCGTTAGACCCAGAGGAGAAGCGGGCCGCACCGAATCGCGGAGAGGCGTTCCTTTGCTGTATTCCTCGCCCTCTATAGGGTGGGCGGGGCGCCAGCTATGGCTGCGTCGCGGATGAGAGATAGCTTTCCACGATACGGCGGAAGAGCGGCGCTGCGATTTCACCGCCCTCCCCACCATGCTCGACGATCACCGCAACGACGATCTGCGGGTCATCCGCCGGCGCGTATCCCACGAACCAGGCGTGCGGCTCATCTCTTCCTGTCTCAGCGGTACCCGTTTTGCCCGCCAGCGGGATGCGGCTGCTGCCCAGGTAGGGATACGCCGTGCCGTAGGGCGACATGGCCACCTGCTGCAACGCGTGGCGAATCTGATCCAGATGTTCTGCCGAAGCCCCTAGCCGGCCGATTTCCTCCGGGGGATAGGCAACCGTGTCTTCACCGTGCACCGACACGATCTCGCACACCAGACGTGGCCGATACAAGATGCCGCCATTCGCCACCGCGGCCATCAGGTTGGCAGCCTGCAGCGGCGTGACCAACAGATACCCCTGGCCGATCACTAGATTGATGGCATCTTCTGCCGTCCATAGCCTGCTCCCCGCCAGTTCGGGGTGCGCCGCTTTCCACTCGGCGTCGGGCACGAGCCCAGCCGCCTCGTCTAGTCCCTGAATGCCGGTGCGCTGGCCGAGGCCAAAGCGTCGCGCATAGTCCGACAGCAACGCGGGATCTTGCCCGTAGAGGACTTGCGCCACCTCATAGTACACTACGTCGCACGATTGCGTCAGCCCATCCAGCAGGCCGATTCTTCCATGACCGGCGCGTAGCCAGCAGTTGCGCACGATGGGGCTCTGCGGCGCGCTCCACGAGCCACCGCAGTAGAACCAGCCGGAGAATAGCTCCAAATGCTCTAGCGCCGCCAATGTGCTGACCACCTTAAAAACCGAGGCGAGGGGATACAGGCCCTGTGTGCCACGGTTGAGGAGCGGCACGTCGGCGCGCTGCAACAGCGACTGCCATTCGTCTGGTGTCAGCCCCCGACTGAGCGCGTTAGGGTCTGCCGCAGGAAAGCTCGCCATCGCCAGTAGATCGCCATTGCGCGGATCCAGCGCCACAATCGCGCCCGCCTGGCCCGCCTCCAGTGTCTCGCTTAGCACCTCATAGGCCGCCTGCTGGAGCGGCGCATCTAGCGTGAGATTGATGCTTTGGCTCACTTTGGGCGGCTCCTCTCCCAGCACAGCCACCGTCTGTCCCGCTGCATCCAGCAGCACCAGCCGTCCACCCCGCCTGCCAGAGAGATACGCTTCGGCCCAAAGCTCCACTCCTGCCTTGCCAATGATATCTTCCGCCGTATAGCCTGCAGAGCGCCATTTATCCAGCTCCTCCGCCGTGACCTGGCCGACATAGCCAGTGATCGGAAAGGCCGCCTCTGCCATGGGGTAGACACGGATCAGCTTCTCCTGGCGAGCCACGCCGGGCAACGACGCATAGAGGGCCTGGAACTGCGCGCTTTGCTCCGGGGTGATGTCAGCGATCGGCATGAACCAATCAGGCCGCGCCGCGTTGGCATACCGCTGCCGAATCTCCTCCGGCTTGAGCTGGAGCGTTTCGCTCAACACCTGTAGCACCCGCGCTTCGTCCTGAATCCATTGCGGAACCACTCCCACAGTGATCAGCTTACCCTGGATGGCTAGCGGCGCATGGTTTCGCCCATAGATCTGACCACGCGGCGGCGTTTGATAGACCATCTGGAGGATCATCCCTGAGCCAAGCGACTCCAGGATCGCCGCCGGGGTCCAAGCCACGCGCCACTGCTCCCCATCATGCTGCAAATGCAGCAGGCTGCTCGTTTCCACTTCGCCCATCAACTCAGTCTGGAAGATCACGCGCAGCTTGACACGCGCTGCATTTGCTGGGCCAGCTGCATTGCCAGGATCAGCCACCGTTTCCGCCACCTCGGCGCGCACGCCGCGAATGCCGCCAGCCTGATACACTTGGCGATACTCGCCGCGCAACGCGCTCTGTGAGATCGCGCTCCGCGTCGCCGTCGTGAGGAGCTGATATAGGACATCCCACTGTGCGTTCTGCCACGCCGCGGCGAACTCAGCAGCGACCTGCTCAGCATCAGCGAGCGACGGCACGACAGCGGTGGGGGTGGGCGCGGGACGCAAGAGACCGCAGCCGGCAGCGGGCCAGACGCAAACTAGCAGGGCCAGCGCGACGAGCAGCACGACTGCACAGCGGCAGGCGCTCCTCGCTTGCGACGGCGGCACCGGGCATTGGCGCTTCATGGCTGTAGCACCATCACGTCCACCGGCTCTTCGCCAGCCGTCCCGTCCGGCTGGCCCACGAGCACTGCCTCTCGGCTGTAGAGCATCGGGTGATAGCGCACCTCGCGCCAGGCCTCGATAAAGTCGGCATAGTGCCCGCCCTCCCAAGGAAGCCGCGTCCAGACATGTCCCGACTGGCCAGTGGTATGGATGCTCAGCGAGTTGTCCCAATTGTGCAGGTCGATGATCTGTCGGTAAGAGGGAGCGGCTCGCACCCAGTAACGCTTCTGCGGCTGGTAGATGCCCACATTGACAGTCATGCTGCTGCCAGATACGCCATATGGCCCCCGGCTCAACAACCAGTCCAGGGGCCACTCCTGCCCCAGCGGATGTTCGAACGCGACGATATGGAGACGGCCCCACCGCCACTCCTTCGGGATGTCGCCGAATTGCCCTCCCACAAACTCCAGGCCTTCGGCGATGCTGCGCCGCAAGATGTCATCTCGCCCCTCCCGCTGCGGGGTGTGCACATCATCGAACCAGGCGTTATCAGGATCGGCCATCAGGTTCGCCAGAAGCGGCACCCAGAGGTCAGGCATGGCATGGTACTCGGCAAAAGCCGCACCCAACTCGTCCGCAAAGACGTTCCGCGCCAGGGCATTCTGAAACGCCTCGTAGATCGTAGCGCCGATACTGCTTTCATCGTATTGGCCATCCCATGTCTGTAACGGCGGCCATGCCACTTCCTGCAACCACCCCTCTGGCTCCAGCGCGAGCAGATAAGGGAGGATGTGAGTATGCGCGAGTCCCTGGATATCCCCTTGAATGGCTATCATATCCTCGATCTCCAGGGGGTTCTCACGTATGAGCAGCTCGCGAATGCGCTCCGCGCGATAGGGTGCCGCCCAGGCAGAAGCGATGTGATACGTATAGCCCTCCGGCGCCACCTGATTGTTGGCGGTAACGATTATCCCGTCAGGCGGGTTATACAGATGCGGCAACGATTCGAAAGGCACCTCGCCAATCCATGCCGCGTCGCCGGTCCAACCAGCCACCGGCACCATGCCATGTCCCCGCGCGCGGAGCGGGATACGCCCCGCCAGTTGGTAGCCAATGTTGCCCGCACGATCCGCGTAGACGACGTTCTGTGCCGGCGACACCCACCAACGCAGGGCATCACGGAAGCTGGTCCAATCCTCCGCCTGGTTCAGCATCAAAATAGAGCGCACGATGGTATTCCCCTGCAGAGCTGTCCATTGGAGCGCCAACGGCCCGAATTCCGTGGAGGCCGCCCCCTCCTCGGCGTTGGCCTCGCGGATCAAATCGGCGGGCAAGAGCGGGCCGTGCCGGCTGATGCGCACTTGCTCGATCACTGGCTCCGTCTCTCCTTGCACGCGAATTGTCTCGGTAACGATCTCCAGATCGCTCCAGATATCTCCGTCTCGATATTGCGAGGGGTCATCTGGATTGAGCTGCTCCACGTATAGGTCTTGCGCATCGGCGCCGACATTGGTCAATCCCCAGGCGATCTGCTGGTTATGGCCGATAATGACTCCTGGCATCCCTGGCAGGGAAGCGCCTTTTACATCCAAGACAATATCGCCATTTGCCCCCTGTGCCACCAGCTGATTCTCATACCAGAGCGATGGCATCTGCAAACTCAGATGTGGATCGTTCGCCAGCATGGGCGCGCCGGTGGCAGTGCGTTCGCCGGCAACGACCCAACTGTTGCTGCCCCACTGCTCGCTTGCGGCAACAACCTCGGGAAATTCCCACGTCAGAAGCGGCAATGACTCCCAATCAATGCCAGACGAGGCGACATCCGCCGGCAGAGAGGGGTGCGATCCCGGCTGCGCCGATAGCGCCGTGGGCACAATGCACGACGCATCCGCCGGATATGCTGGCACCAGCTCTGCCGCCCGCTCCGCCCCCACCGCCTGGACGAGTTGTGCCAGAATCAGCTCATGCCGCCATGTGCCATCTAACCCCCACGCCATCAGGTTGCCGATAGCCAGGGAGTCCAGCGGCGTCCACGGTGTCGGCGCATACTCCAGGAGCCGAAACTCGAGCGGCAGCTTGTCTTGACACTCGGCTATATAGGCGTTGACCCCATCGGCAAAGGCAGATAGCGCCTGGCGCGAGGCCTCATCCAGGCACTGCCAGCCGCGCTCAGCAGCGCGACGCAGCCCCAGAGTGCGCATCAACCGGTCATCTTCCAGCGCTTCCGGCCCAAGGATCTCGGCCAGCGTGCCGCTGGCCGCACGCCGGTGGAAATCCATCTGCCACAGCCTATCCTGGGCCTGGACATACCCCTGCGCGCGAAAGGCATCGAGCAGGGTCGCAGCATAGATGTGCGGCACGGCCCATGGATCGCGATACACCTGCACCGGCGCGCTCAAGCCCGCGATCCGCTGTACGCCCTCATAGACGGGAAAGCTGCTGCGCAGCCAGAGATAGCCGCCCGACATGGCAGCCATCCAAAACACGACAATAACGGTTAGGAGAATCCGAACTGCTCTACGCATGTGTTACGACCTCTGTCGGCGATTTGATGAGATAGTTGGCGTACGGGGAGAGATCGAGGCTACGGCGCGTGTTTGTCCCGCTGTAGATCGGCCCGTTTCTGCCGCAGATGTTCTTCGATGTCTACCATCTTCTCCTCGCGCCAATACGCTATGCTCGATGGCACAACCACCTCGCGCAAGACGGCCAGCACAGTGGCGATCTCCTGAACCTTGTCCGCCATCAGCTCCAGATTGCGTAACACTGGCGCCATCCGGGAGGCGGTTGGGCCCTCTGTTGCGCTGAGGCTACGCACGTGCTGCGTCGTCGTATGCACGCCGGCCATCAACGCCATCAACGGATTGTTGATATAGTGCGATAGAGTCGCCACTGTCTGACGAAACATCTCCAGCGCCGCCGTATGCTGCGAGTCGCTATACAGGCGCGCATTCTCAATGGCAATTGCCGCGTAATCTGCCAAGACCGTGAGCAGAAAGCGATCCTCTGCCACAAAGGCGCGCTTCGTGGCCTTGTTCACGACGCTCAGGACACCGATGGGCCGCTCCCAAACCTTGAGCGGCACATCGAGCAGAGCATAGACATGACGCCGGCTCTGGCACTTTTCATCGTTGCCGGGTGTCTCGCTATCATGCGCGCTCGCTGTATGCTGCTCAACCTGGGCGATCATAAGAGGCTGGCCAGTCTGCATCACCATGTCCGCCAGGCTACCCTCGACCCGCAGTCGCTGCTCGCCAGCGCCAACGCCACGACTGCACACCAGTTGCAGCGAGGGACGCTTCTCCCCCTCATCAGCCAGAAACACCGTTGCCTCGTCCGCAGGCAACAGATGGATGGCCGTCTCCAGGACATGATCCAGCAAGCGATCCCTGTCCAACATCGTGGCAAAAGCGCGTCCCAGCCCGTAGATGGTAGCTAACGTGCCGGACTGCCGCGCCACTTCCCGGCGTGCCTCTTGCAGCCGCTGCTGCAACAAGAGCCGCTCATACTCCGGTGCAGCCGCCACCGCGCACCTTTGCAGCAGAGCGGTCAACTGCGCCGGGTCGGCGGGCAGCGTCAGATAGCCTTGCAGGCGATGCGTCAGCGCTCCGACAGGCACCGCCTCCACTGCTTCGGAAAGCAAAAGCGCCGTCGGCAGGAGGATATCCTGACGGTCGAGTTCATCCAACACACCGAGATCCGCCGGGACTGTGTAGTGAACCAGCAGCAGATCGGTCGCTCCCTGTGCCAACCGCGCGACGGCCGCTGCGGCATCCGGGACAACCGCACATGCACAGCCGGCTGCCTGGCACGTAAAGCGGCAGAAATCCTCCAGCTCTAATGGATTGGCGCTGATGATGAGCGCGTGCGTGTTATCCATCGTCTCGCTCGAGCCTCACTCAGTGTTATCCTGATCGCCCAGGAGTCTCAGCAACGTCTCATCGTCAATCAAGCCACGAGCACGTGCTTCGTCTAGCGAGAGGCTTTGCGACTGAGAGCCGGCAGGTTGGCCTGAGCTTCGATCGGCCCCTTCCTCCGCAATGATGCCATCTCCGCGCGCCGTTTCCGCCGCTGGCGAGGGGGCCCGTCTCCCCGACGCGCTTGCCCGAGTGAGCACCGCGTGCACCCCGTTGGCCATACGCTGGATCTGGCCCAGCGCTACCTGCGGTGTCGGCTCGGCGATGGCGCGGTCGAACAGAACGACGAGCACCGCACCCTCGCCCACTGGGACCGCATAGAAGCGATAGCGCACATCCGTGTGCAGCAAAACGGCGCGTTCGCTCTGTTCGAATAGCGCCTCAACGCGGCTTAGACCGTGCAACGCCTCCGCCAACGCCGAGGCGACCGGCCCCATTGCCACTTCCGGTGGATGTCCCGTCTCTGCCACGATATCCCCTCTCGCCTGCACCACTGCGACATATTGGGCGTTCAGGCGGAAGCGAAAACGGGCCAGATGTGCTACGAGCTCGTTTTGTTGGTCAACGGAGGGACCTGCAACAGCAGGTGCCGTGGCCGTCGGCGAGGTGGCCTTGGCCTCCACAGCCTGCATCGCATGTCTGCCGGACAGACGGCTCTCCTCTACTGCCTCCTGCGCCCAACGTTTCATATCCTCCATGTCGAACGGTTTGGTCACGTAACGGTAAGCATTGAGCCGCCGCGCCTCCTTCTCCACCTGATCGGAACCGTACCCCGTCATAAGGATGACGCGGGTGTTCGGCTCTAGCGCCCTGACCATCTGCAGCAGCTCCAGGCCATTCAGCCCCGGCATGCGCAGATCGGCGATAATCAGGCTGTAACTGTTGCGATTGATCTTGATCACCGCTTCTTCACCCGTGCTGGCGGTGTCCACCTCCCATTGCGGATCTATCTCCAGCAAGCTCTCGCGGAGGAAAAAGGTGAGGCTCTCCTCATCATCCACGATGAGCACCTGCTTGTACGGCTTACTGCGTGATTGTCTCGCTCTGGAGGACATCGTCGTACCCTCGTCGGTAGCATTCAGGGGCGAACAGGTTCTGCCAGATAATCGCGTTCCCGGACGGAAAAACGACTTGCCTGTTGTGCCGCACAGCGACGGATTTCGTCTTGTTCAGCCAGGCCATTTCATTGCCTGGCGTCATTTG
>JAIOAV010000045.1 GCA_019873665.1 Chloroflexota bacterium | reverse complement strand
ACGACAGTGCTCCCGCCTTTGCATCCCTGCTGACCAGCTCCGCGCCGCTGATCGGGCTGATCTCGACGATGCAGAGCGGCGGGTGGCTCTTTCCCCAGCTCATCGCCGCCAACTACGTGGCGAACAAGCCGCAGAAAAAGCCATATATCCTGCGACCGCTGGTGATCGGCCGTCCGGTCTATCTGTTGCTCGCCGCCATCACGTTGCTCTGGGCACAGCGACATCCAGCACTCACCCTGTTGGCGTTGTACCTTTCCATCGCCATCTTTTACACCGCCGACGGCCTGGCCAGCGTGCCCTGGTTCGACGTGTTGGGCAAGGCGATACCGGGGCGGCGGCGGGGGCGGTATCTGGCGCTGGCGCAGGTCAGCGGCGGCATCTTGTCCGTGGGCGCGGGGCTGGCGGTGCGCCGCATCCTCGATCCGCAGACCGGGCTGGGGTTTCCGCGCAACTATGGCACGCTCTTTGCCATCGCCTTTGGCTTTTACACGCTTTCCACGCTGTTTCTCATGCTGATCAAAGAGCCGGTGGAGACGGCGCACACGGAGCGGACATCGTGGGCCAAGTATGTGCCCATGCTGCTGGACACCCTGCGCACGGATCACGTGTTTCGCCGGGTGATCACGGGGCGATTGCTCGCCGGCCTGGCGGGGATGGCCATGCCCTTCTTCATCCTTTTTGGCACAGAGGTGCTGGGGCTGAGCCAGGCGATCGTGGGCGTGTCGTTGACGGCGCAGGTGGTGGGGCGCCTGCTGGGGGGTCTGCTGCTGGGAGTGGGCGTGGAGAAGCTGGGCCACCGGCCCACCCTGCTGGGCGGCCTGCTGTTGACCGCTCTCACGCCGGCGTTGGGGCTGTTCCTCAGCCTCGCGCATGCGGCGCTGCCGCCCGCATGGACGGGGTATCTGTTCCCCCTCATCTTTTTCTTCATCGGCGTCTCGATAAACACGATGATGTGGGGCTTTACCAACTATGTGCTGGACATCGCCCCGCCCAAGGAGCGCGCCACCTATGTCGGGCTGGCGAACACCCTCGCCGGCCTGCTGATCGTGGCCCCGCCCCTCGGCGGCGCCATCCTGCAATTCACCTCGTTCCCGGTGCTCTTTGCGCTGGCGTGTGGCATCTACCTGCTGGCCCTGCTGACGGCCCGCAAGCTGCCGCCGCTGGTTGGCGCGCAGGCAGCGGCAGACGCATAGCATCGCATACCTTAGGGGATAGATCTGTCAGGAGGCCCACTGCCTGTGGCTCACTCGCGTCCGCTTCCGCACTATACGCGCAACCTGATCGCGTTGACGACGGGTACCGTTACCTTTCTCATCGGCCTATCTTTCACCGATGCGTCCACCGTGCTCCCCTCCTTTGCCGCGCACCTGACTTCATCCGCGCTGCTGATCGGGTTGCTCTCCACCATTGGCAGCGGCGGCTGGCTGCTGCCGCAACTGATCGCCGCCAACTATGTGGCGGACAAACCGGCGAAAAAGCCCTACGTCATCCTCCCCTGCCTGATCGGCCGCCCGCTCTATCTCGTGCTGGCGCTGGCAACTTACTTGCTCGCCGCAAAGCAGCCGCTCCTGATGCTGGTAACGCTGTATGCCGTGCAGGCGGTGTTCTGGGTGGCCGACGGGCTGGCCACGCCGCCCTGGTTTGATGTGCTGGAAAAAGCGATCCCCGGACGGCGGCGCAATCGCTATGTGGGCGTCTCACAGGTGCTGGGCGGCGTGCTGGCGGTGGGCGCGGGGATCATCGTGCGCCGCATCCTGGACCCGGTGCAGGGGCTGCCCTTTCCCGTAAGCTATGCGGTGCTATTTGGGATTTCGTTCATCTTTTATGCCATCTCGACGCTGGTGCAGTTCGTGGTGGTGGAGCCGATGGAGGCCAGTGCGGTAACGCAGCGGCCCACCTGGCGGCAGTACCTACCGCTGCTGGCCACTACGCTGCGTGAGGACCGCCCCTTCCGCCAGGCGATCATCGCCCGGCTGCTGGCGGGCCTGGGCGGCATGGCACTCCCCTTCTACATCCTTTTTGGCACCGACATCCTCGGCCTGAGCGCGGCGATCGTGGGCACGAGCGTAACGGCGCAGATGCTGGGGCGCGTGCTGGGCGGGGTATTGCTGGGCGCGGGCGGCAGCAGGCTGGGCAATCGCTTCACCCTGCTGGCCGGCCTCGGGCTGACATCGCTGGCGCCGCTGCTGGCGCTGGCCGTGGCGCTGCTGCAGCATGTGCTGGACGCGAACGCGTTCGCGCTGGTGTTGCCCCTCGTTTTCTTCTTTATTGGCATCTCGATGAACGCGGTGCCGTGGGGCTTTACGAACTATGTGCTGGACATCGCGCCGCCGCAGAGCAGGCCCATGTACGTCGGCCTGACGAACACGATCCTGGGCCTGCTGATCGTCGCCCCCATTGTCGGCGGCGCGATCCTGCAGGCCACCTCGTATGTCGTGCTCTTTGCCGTCTCGCTCGGCATCTTTCTCGCCAGCATCTGGCTGACATGGCGGCTGCCGGTGCCGCCGCTACGGGAGTAGCGCTACCGCCGCGCGCCGCAGCATTGCTTGTACTTCCTGCCGCTGCCGCAGGGACAGGGATCGTTGCGCCCCACCGCACGCGGCGCCGCCGCGTCGGCGGCCACCGGCATCCCCGGCTCCCGCTGGAAGCGCCGCGCCAGCCACTCAAAGGTCGCCCTGCTATGTGCGAAAAAGCGCCGATGCGCCGCGCAGAAATAGTCCCGTGCGTCCGACCCGCCCACGAGCCGATATTTGGGGCAGCCGCCATGGCAGAGCGGCCACCAGGGACAGGCCCGGCATTCGGCGGCCACCTGGCTCTTGCGCGCGGCAAAGGCGCGGTAGCGTTCTCCCCGCACCATCTCCAGCAGCGGCGTCTCCATCAGGTTGCCCAGATACCACTCCGGTGTAACGAAAAAGTCGCAGGCATAAACATCGCCGTTGTGCTCAACCACGACATAGCTATCGCACGACTCGCGGAAGGTGCACGACGGGAACTCGCCCCGCACATAGCGGATCAGCATCTCGTCAAACAGGCGGATATAGGCGGTGGGCTGGCCGTTCACCAGCCAGCGATCAAAGACGGCACAGAGAAAGTCGCCATACTGCTCCGGCGTGATGCTGAAATCGGCCACCTGCCCCGTCTCATCCAGCTCCATGCAGGGGATGAATTGCAGGTAGCGCAGCCCGCGGCTGAGGAAATAGTCATAGAGCTGCACCGGCTGGCGCACGTTGTCCCTGTTCAGCACCACGAGGCAGTTGAACTCGACGCTGTAGAGCGTCATCGCCCTGACGGCAGCCATCACGCGGTCGTGCGAGGGATGCCCGGCCGCGTTGACGCGATACGCATCGTGCAGCTCGGCGGGGCCATCCAGGCTGAGCCCCACGAGAAAGCGGTTGCCGCGCAGAAAGCGCGCCCACGCATCATCCAGCAGCACGCCATTGGTCTGCAGGCCGTTGGCGATCCATTGCCCGGGGCGGCCATGTTGCTTTTGCAGCGCGATCGCTTCCTGAAAGAACTCAATCCCCATCAGCAGCGGCTCGCCGCCCTGCCAGCCAAAGCTGGCCTGCGGCCCGGCGAAGGCCAGATACTGTCGGATCATGCTCTCCAGCACGTCACGGCTCATACGGTGGCGCGGCGCATCCGGGTAGAGCTTGGCTTTGTCGCGGTAAAAGCAGTAGGTGCAGGCCAGGTTGCAGTCCGGCCCCGCCGGCTTCACCAGCAGGCTCTCCAACAGCGGCCGCCCGCCTTCGGTTTCCTTCGTGGACATTGCCTTTCCCGTTATATCAAGAAAGCCTCCCGCAACCTGCGTCGCGGGAGGCCACACTGGCCTAGGCGAGGCGGATCGGCCGCCCCTCTCTCGCGGATTGCCATGCCGCCTCGGTCAGGCGGATGACGCGCAGCCCGCCTTCCGGCGTGGATTGCACCTGCTCTCGCCCCAGGATCGCCCCGATAAAGTTGCGATCCGGGTTGGAGCCTTCCGGCAGGCCCTCCGGCTGGATCATCTTGTCCCCGCAGCTCTGGTAATAGAGCAAGCCGTTGCGATAGAGCACGGCGGCCTTGGGCCCCCAGATGGAAAAGTCCTCCCACCAGAAGGGGCTGTAGCCGACGATGGAGATAGTGCCCTGCGCGCCGCCCTTGAAACGGACGGTGATGGCTGAGTCTATGTCCACCTTGGTATCATAGAACTCCTGGCTGGCATACACCTCCGCTGGCTCCAGCCCCGTCGTCCAGAGCATGATGTCTATCAGGTGGCTACCCGAGTCGGTGAGCTGGCCGCCGCCGCTGAGCGCCGGATCGTGCCGCCACGTGCCCTTGCATCCCTGATACCACCCCTGGCTCTGCAACGCCGCCAGGAACTGGATCGGGCCGAGATCGCCTTGCTGGATCTTCTCGCGGATATAGAGGTACATCGGCTGGTAGTGGCGCTGGTAGGATACCAGCACCACCTTGCCGCTCTCCTTGGCTTTGCGCACGATCTGCTCGGCATGCGCCATGGTGGTCACCATCGGCTTTTCCACCAGCACATGCAGCCCCCGGTCCAGCGCGGCCATCACCTGCGCAAAATGCAGCGTGTGCGGCGTGTGGATCTCCACCGCGTCAAGCTGCTCGGAGGCCAGCATCTCCTGGTAGTCGTGATAGTACCGCGCTCCCGCCGTCTCTGGGTGCGCGAGTTGCATTCTGTCCCAGCTCTCCGCGTTCGGATCGGCAAAGGCCACTACCTCCGCCTCCGGGATCTCCTTCAATTGCCGCATGTGGTGGCGCGCGATGCCGCCCGCGCCAATGAACCCGATCCTCACCTTGTCCGCCACGTTTCGTCTCCTCTTTGCGATATGCTCCGGCCATAGTATGCCAGTTGGCAGAGGCTGTCAAGTGCTTGCCCGGCAAGAGTGGGGCTGCGGCCAGGTCGGCTTATCTGCCGAATGTGAAACCCTCACCCGCCAGCCTGTCGGCTGGCACCCTCCCCCAGCGGGAGAGGGCAGGGTGAGGGCCTCCCGCGCTAGCGCACGCGCCCTGCCAGAACCACCCTCACCCGCGTCCTGCGGACGCACCCTCCCCCAGCGGGAGAGGGCAGGGTGAGGGCCTCCCGCGCTAGCGCACGCGCCCTGCCAGAACCACCCTCACCCGCGTCCTGCGGACGCACCCTCCCCCAACGGGAGAGGGCAGGGTGAGGGCCTCCCGCGCTAGCGCACGCGCCCTGCCAGAACCACCCTCACCCGCCAGCCTGTCGGCTGGCACCCTCTCCCAGCGGGAGAGGGCAGGGTGAGGGCCTTTCCCCGCCACGCTAGGCCGTTACGACATCGTATGGCCACGCCACGATGCCGCCGTCCATGAACTTGACGTTCGTGAATCCCGCGCCTTCCAGGATGGTCTGCGCTTCATAGCCGCGCAGGCTGATCTTGCAGAAGGTGATGATCTCCTTGTCTCTGGGTAGCTCGTTCAGGCGGCGGCGCAACATCCCCAGCGGGATCAGCTTGACGCGCGGGTCCTCGATGCGCATCTGCTCATATTCGGCGGGAGAGCGCACATCCAGCCAGACAAAGTCATCGCCGCGATCCAGCTTTTCCTTAACCTCCAGCGGCGTGATGCTCTTGGCGAGGCCATCTATCTTGTTGCGGATGATATTGGCCGTGTGCTGGATCAGGTCGATCGCCGTCGCGTAAGGAGGCGCGTAGGCCAGGTCTATGTCCGCCAGATGCTTGACGTCCGCGCCGCAGGTCAGCGCCGTGGCCGCCACATCCACCCGCTTGACGCCATCGCCCGGCCCTACCGCCTGGACGCCCAGCAGCCGGCCTGTGGCGCGATCCGCCACCATCTTCATCAGCACCGACTTGGAGGTCGGCCAGTAGTGCGCCGAGTCGGGCGAAGGGTTCAGCGCCGTGACCACGTCAAAGCCATTCGCCCGCGCCTCGTGCTCGTTGAGGCCAGTCTTGCCGACGTTATAGTCAAAGACCCGCAACACCGAGGTGACGAGGATGCCGGGGAAGGTGGTCTGGCCGCCGGTGATGTTATCGCCGATCACGCGGCCATGTTTGTTGGCGGTGGAGCCGAGTGGGACATAGACATAGATCTTTTTGCCGGTCAGCAACTCGACGTTTTCCACGCAGTCGCCACCCGCGTAGATATCCGGGTCGCTGGTCTGCAGGTATTCGTTTACGGCGATAGCGCCGGTGGTGCCAATCTTGAGGCCGGCATCCTGCGCCAGCTTGATGTTCGGGCGCACGCCCACCGCCACCAACACCAGGCTCGCCGGGATCGTCTCGCCACTCGCCAGCACGACGCCGCTCACGTTCCCCTGATCGTCGCCCACGATCTTTTTCACCTGCTCGTTCAGCCGCACGGTGACCCCCTTGGCCCGCAGGTGTTTGGTGAGGAAGCTCGCCATCTCCGGGTCGAGCATGCGCGGCAGGATGTGCGGCAGCATCTCGACGATGGTAACCTGCATGTGCCGCCTGGTGAATGCCTCGGCCATCTCGATCCCGATGTAGCCGGAGCCGATGATCACCGCGCGCTCCAGCGTGCAGCTCCCCAGCAGGTCGCAGACGTTGATGGCGTCCTCCAGTTGGTTCAGACGGATCACCCGTTTGAGATTCATCCCCTCGATGGGGGGCACGACGGGCGTGCTGCCGGTGGCGATCACCAGCTTGTCGTAGGGGATCAGCCGATGTTCCTGCGTCTCGATGTTGACCGTCTCGATCTGTCTGGCCTGGCGGTCAATGCGCACCGCCAGCGTCTGCGTCAACACGTTGATGTCCTTGACATTACGGAAGTATGCCGCGTCGCGCGGCACGCCCACCGGCGTATGGGTGAGGCTGTAGCAGTCGCTGATCTCTTCCGAGACGCAGTACGGCATGCCACAGCCTGCATACGAGATGAACCTGCCCTTTTCGATGATGGTGATCTCCGCATGCGGATCGCGCCGCCGCGCGCGCGCCGCGGCCTTGGGGCCGGTAGCCACCCCGCCGATCACCACGATACGTTGTCCAGCCGTTGCCATATGAACCCTCCTTCGCCCGAAAAGCTGCTGCTGCCGCGCACCGGTGGACGCAGCACACCCGCAACCGTCGCCATGTCCCCGCCGCCGCGCCATTATGCCTGTGCGCGAAAACCGTGGTATACTACAGCCGATCAGCGTTGGTGTCAAAGGGTCCACGTAGGGCAGGAGGGATGCCAGACCGATGGATGAGTTCCCCGCGACACTCGGCGACCTCTACCGCACCGCGCCGTGCCAGACGCTGCCGAACCCGCTCTGGAAGACGCTGCGCCATGTGGGCAGCGCCCAGACCCTATGCGAGGTGTGCGACGGGCAGGTGGCGCAACTGGCACTCTGGGATGAGACGGGGCTCTACATGCACTGGCAGCGCGACCGCCGACGACTGGCGCTGCCGCTCAGCGTGCTGGAGGACGTGGGCTTTGCCCTGCTGCATGACGATTTTGCCGCGTCCATCCCGCCTCATCTCTTCCGCCAGCGCCAGCCCTATTTCCGGCTTCTGCACTCGGGCGCTGTCGTCGCGCCCGCGACGCTGGAGGCGCGCTTTGCGTTCGCGCCGGCGCAACCCATCACCGAGGCCGCCACCGTGTCCGAGCTGATCTGCCGCTCCTACGAGACGCTGCAGCCGACGCCAGAGATGGTGCTGAGCTGGACCACGCATCCGGTCTATGACCCGACGCTCTGGCTCTGGGTGGTGGACCGCCGGGCTGACCGGCCGGTGGCGCTGGGCATCGCGGAGCGAGACCCCGCCGTGCCGGAGGGATCGCTGGAATGGATTCAGGTGCTGCCGGCGTACCGGCGGCGTGGGCTGGGCAGCGCGCTGGTATGCGAGCTGCTGCGCCGCCTCGCGGATCAGGTGGCATTCACCACCGTCTCCGGCGAGCAGGCGAACGCGCGGGCGCTGGCGCTCTACCGCCGCTGCGGGTTCAGCGGCGACGACGTGTGGTGGCTGCTGGAAAAGTGAAAGCGCCGCTCGTGGCGCAACCGCATATCAGTACGCGAGGGTGAAATCGCGCTCCTCGTCGTTCCCCCAGTGGTACGCCTCGATCGTCGGATGCGCGTCGTCCTGCGACCTGTCAGGGTTCATCGCGTCCGCCAGCCAGTCCGGCACATCAGGCAGGCGGTGCGTGGTAATGCGGATGGCCGCGGGGGAGATGTCGAGAAGGCGATAGGCGCAGGTGGCGAGACCCAGCGCGCCGGTAACGATCTGCTCCATCCGTCCCACGCGCACACGGCTGTTGATGTGCAGGTGGCCGCAGAACCAGGCGCGCACGTTCCCGGCCAGCGCCAGCTCCAGCAGTCGCTCGCGGATGCCGCCGATCCGCCTGTATTCCCACGTCTGGCAAAAGCCGCCGCTGCGCGCCGGGGTGATGGGATAGTGGCAGAATACCAATGCCGGTTGCCGATCCGCCAGCGCGCCCTCCAGCCACGGGAGCTGCCCGTCCGGATCGTCGTCGCGCACCGAGAGGAAAACCCCCTTCCACCCCGTCAGCTCGCACACGTGGCGCAGGCCGCGCTCGCCGAACACCTGCCCAAAGCGCGTCTCGATCAGCGGCACCGGCTCCATGTCCTCCATGCCGGGATAGCGCGCCGCAAAGTGTGCCGACGGCGCGATGTCGTGGTTACCCGCTACGACCAGATAGGGGATGCCGGCGGCGTCCAGCGCGTCGCGGAACGACTCTAGCTCCTCGATCCTGGCTGAGCCACGGTTCACCGCGTCGCCGCCGACGATCAGCAGGTCGGTCTCGGCGGCGCAGGCGCGCAACAGGTCGAAAAAGAGCGGCATCGTGATGACGGTCTTGGGATAGTGCGGCTCCGAGGGGCCATGGTAGTGCACGTCATTGACGTAGAGGATGCGCACGGCCGCCCCTACCACTGCCGCGAGTCGGGCACGTCCAGCCACGCGCCGCCCTGCGCGATGGAGCGCTGGCTGATGAGGCCCGGCAACGTCATGTCCATCGCCTCGTGGATGCCCACCAGCGGCGGGCGGCCACTGCGGATGGCGCCGATGAACTCGGCCACCGTGAAAAAGTCGCCCCCGCCATGGCCGGTGCGCTGCGCCGTCTCCATCACCCGCCGATACCAGTCGGGCAGGAACTCATCCTCCAGCGTCTCCAGATCGGCCCACTGGTTGCGGTCGGTGGACCGCGCCCAGAGCCAGATGCGGTTTCGCTCGCCCGCCGCGCGCGCCGATTCATACGCGCCGGTCGTGCCCTGCAACTGGTAGTTGGTCATGGCGTGTGGCCGGTTGGAGAGCATGTCCACGCGGATCTTGACGAGGCCACCGCTGCGCATCTTGCAGAGCATGACGCAGGTATCCTGGTTCTCGTAAAGCTTGCCGCGCGGGTCGTGATAGTGATGGCCGCTGCCCACGCAGGCGACGGCGACGACGCGATCGCCCGGCATCCATTGCAGGATGGGGCCCAGGCTGTGCGTGCCGTAGGTGATGCCGTCGATGCCGGTCTGCCACCGGCGGCGCCAGGGAGTGATCTCGTTCAACGCCTTTAGCTCATGCAGGTACTCGCCTTCGGCATAGTAGGGCGTGCCGAACAGCCCGCCGCGCACCAGCTCGCGCACCAGGATATTCGGCTTCTGGTAGATATAGTTCTCGGCCATCATATAGACGCCGGCGCTCTCGCGGCAGGCGCGCACGAGCTGGCGGCACTCCTCCACCGACACGCCCGCCGGCACCTCGCTCAGCACGTGCAAGCCGCGCTGCAACGCGGCCATCGCCTGCGGCACATGGAATGGCATCGGCGTGCCCAGCACCACCGCGTCCAGCTCCGCCTTGGCCAGCATGTCGTCATAATCCAGATACTCCTCACGCGCGCCTAAACGCACCGCCGCCTCGTGCAGGCCAGGCTCCCACACGTCGCACACGGCGTGGATGCGCACGCCGGGCAGCGCCTCGCACGCCGTCTTGAAAGATGCTCCTCTCCCGCACGCGCCCACGATGCCGACCTTCAGCTCCGACAGAACGCTCATCTCTCCCTCCACGCCGCCCGCAGGCTCGATGTCGGCGCTCATTATAGTTGCTCTTTCCCAAGACATCCGTCACGGTGAGGACTTGGCGCGGATGCCAGCCCCAAGGCGATCAGCTCACCTCAGTGGGCCGATCATACAGGTCTGGCAACCTGTTCTGCCTAAGCCGGAACTTTGTGCCGTGGTTGTGCCGCGTGCGAGCGTCAAAATCCACTAGCAGAAAGCCCTCCTCGAGGGCAGTGAGGAATTTGTCAAACGAGAACTGTTGGAGAATAGCTATCCGGGAGTACCGAAAGAACTCGATGCCCCGCTCTCTTTTCACTTCCGCCTGAACATAAAAGCAATTCTTGAGCTTAGCTTGGTGCCAGCCTTGTAGTGGAGGTCATCAAAACCCCAGTACGGCTGTGGCTCAAGCTCACCCAGGCCCGCCCTCGCCTTTACGTGGGCCAACCACTGTGCGTGTCTTGGGCTGACTGCTGAAGCGTCGAAAGATACCAGAACCTTGCGCGCTGATCTGTCAATCACAACCGCGAATCCCCGATCGCTTCTCGATCCTGCATGGATGGTCTGCCTGAAACTCATCTCCGTAATCGGATACTTGGCGCCAGCCTTTTCATGTCTCCAACCATATTTCGGCAGCAGGACTGCGGGGACAAACCTATATGCAGTAGGCGACGGCTCGCAGTGAAAGAGCGTAGTCAAGGAAGTACTCCCCAGTCGCTGGGCTTTCAACTCCCACTCCGCAGCATTGGATATCGGGAGATTGTTCTCCTGGATCTCGAGCAAATCCTCAAGGGTGTTCCCAACGCCCCCGGCATTGCCGGGCCTAGCATTAGGAATCCATCCTTTTCCACGTATCTCTAGCAGGGCCTGGATAAGGCTTTGGTATAGGTTTTCACTGCCTCACCCGTTGCTAGGGGGACGCCAGAAGTCAAGCAGGTACTCGAAAGTGGTGCCCATCGTAATGTAGTTGCTCGGCCAGCCAAATATCCCCACTTTGTTTACGATGTTAGTCCTATCCCAGATGATGATGTTTCGGAGCTCATAGCCCTTTTGCCTTAGAGTCTCGACTACGGCTATGTGTATGGTCACTCGCTCATTCTCCCACCACATGTCGGGTACGTTGATAACACAGTGGCCTTTCGGCTTTAGGAGCGGCAACAGCCGTTCGAAGATATCGCCCATCTCGCGGGCGTACTCTCAAGAGGCATTGTTCCGAGATCCCGTGGGTTTTGGGAGTATTGCTCAACCCTCATGTACTGATCGTTTTTGCGGTCTCGACGCGATTTGTTCTTGCGCTTGCGGTTCAAAAGATTGGCATACGGCGGAGAAGTCCATATCAACTTGACAGTCTCAGGAGCGACATACTTGTCTATGTTTATTGCATCGTCGCAGACCACGATCTGCTGCGAATCATTGAGTAGTGAACCCACAGCCAGCCGCCCAGCGCAGACCTCGACATAGGATCGGAGCAGATCGAAGCCGATAGCATTACGGTTAGTGTCGCGGGCCGAAACCAGGGTGGTACCGACACCCACAAAGGGATCAAGCACCAGTTCCCCTTGGTGAGTAAACAACTCGATGATGCGTCGAGAAAGGGACAGTGGGAAGGTGGCCGGATGGATGCTCTTGTCTCGAATATCGCGCCCCTCGTAATTGAACTGCCAGACGCCAAGTTGGCTCTTTACCCACTCCTTGGCAGTCATGCAGTTGAGGCGATTGTCCTCGCAACTGCATGTCTTGACATGCTTGAGAGGCAGCAGCTTTTGGTATAACTCGGATGTCTCGTCGATGATCCTTGGAATTGTGATCTCCATGAATCCACCCTCGACTCTATACAGCTCCCATGTCTGTTATCATTCTACCCAGCCAAGCGCTTGTGTCAAATCGCGGGGCAACTTCCGTAGGTTCTGCAACGCTGGCATCGCGCAGCCTGCGGAAGGCTGACGCGCGTCGCTTGACGCGCACGCCATTCGCGCCTACACTGGCCGGCGTGCCATATTGCCACCCCGGAGAGAACTTATGACGCCCACCTTTTACGCCATATGGCCCTCGCCGCTCGGCGCGTTCAGCCTCGTCTGGAGGGAAGTGGACGGCAGGCCGCGCGTCTATCATATCCTCCTGCCCGCGCCGCAGGCGCTGGCCGAGGGCCGCCTCCGCGCCGCGTTTCCCGACGCGCGCCCCCGCGCGCACCCGGCGATCGCCGCGCTGGGCGCGCGCCTCCAGCGCTTTCTCGGCGGCGCGGACGAAACCTTCTCGCTGGAGCTGCTGGCGCTGGAGCGCTGCTCTGACTTTCAGCGGCGGGTGCTGCTCGCGGAATACGCCATCCCGCGCGGCAGCGTGAGCACCTATGGCCGGATCGCGCGGCATCTGGGCGTGCCGGGCGGCGCCCGCGCCGTGGGCGGCGCGCTGGCGGCGAACCCCTTCCCGCTGGTCATCCCCTGCCACCGCGCCATCCGCAGCGACGGGACGTTGGGCGGCTTTCAGGGCGGCCTGGAGATGAAGCGTGCACTGCTAGAGTATGAGGGAGTCGCCATATCCGCCGCAGGGCGGGTCCTCTCCCCCCACTGGCACTATTGAGCCAGTGGCATTTGCCCGCCAGCCGCTTCCGCCCTATCATCCGCGCCAATGGCCTCGCGCCAGACGGGGCCGAGAGGGGAGGAATGGGGCATGAAGATCAGCGGCGTGCGCACCGCTGTCGTGCAGGGCAACTACGAGTGGATCCTCGTGCGCGTCTATACCGACGAGGGGCTGGTGGGGCTGGGCGAATGCTACTGGGGCGCGGGCGTGGAGTCGATCGTCCGCCACCTGAAGGGGCTGTTGCTGGGCGAGGACCCGCATAACGTGGACTGGCTCTACCAGAAGATGGTGCGCGGCATGTCCGGCGCGGGGTCCACTGGCGGCGCGACTGTCGCCGCCATCAGCGGCGTCGAGCTGGCGCTATGGGACCTCAAGGGACAGGCGCTGGGGACGCCCATCTACAACCTCCTCGGCGGTCGCCACCGGCAGCGGATTCGCATCTATGCCGATTGCGGCCACGGCGCGCAGCCCACCCCCGCCGCCTGGGCAGACAAGGCGCGGGAGATGGTCGCGCTTGGCTTTACGGCGATCAAGTTCGACATTGACAACATCGCCGCGGCGCGCTTCCGCGACCCATACCACGTAGGCGTGGGGCGCTCCGGCTGGCTGCAGGGGCAACAGCAGCCCCTCGCCAACGCCGAGCTGGACCTGATGGTCGAGCTGGTGGGCGCGGTACGGGAGGCCATCGGCCCGGGCATTGACCTGGCACTGGACTGCCACTGGAATTACGCGGCGCGCGACGCCATCCGCATCGCCGAGGCGATGGCGCCTTTTCGGCTGCTCTGGCTGGAGGACCCCACGCCGCCGGACAATGTGGAGGCGCTCAAGCGGGTTACCGACCGATCGCCCGTGCCCATCTGCTCCGGCGAGAACCATTACACGCGGCACGGCCTGCGCCAGATGATCACGGCCCAGGCGGTGGACATCGTGCAGCCGGACATCCCGAAGGTGGGCGGCCTGCTGGAGGCGAAAAAGATCGCCGACCTCGCCGACATCTACTACATCCCCTTTGCGGCGCATAACGTCTCCAGCCCCATCGCCACTATGGCCGCGTGTCATGTCTGCGCGGGCATCCGCTCCTTTGTGGCGCTCGAGTTCCACGCGCACGACGTGGACTGGTGGCAGGCGTTGGCCGTCGGCGGGGAATCAGTCATCAAGGATGGCTACATCGCGCTGCCCGATCGGCCCGGCCTCGGCATCCAGCTTGATGAGGAGGTGGCGCGGGCGCACCTGAAGCCGGGAGCCGCCTTTTTCGCCTGAGCCGAGCGGGATTGCTTCACCAGAGACGCCGAGGGCAGAGCATCTCCTTCCATTTCCCGGCGACCTTCGGTGGAAAGAGTGACTGCTATTCCGGCAAGAACGCCAGGACAGAGACTACCAAGCAGAAAGGAAGAGAGAATGACAGAGAGCAAAACCGGACCTGACATTCGGCATCTGGAGATCACCGATCTGGAGCGCATCGCGCGCTACCGCCGCGCCGGATACGGCGGCGCGGTGTCGGACGCGCTCAACTCCCTGGGCGTGCGCGATACGGTGCTCTCCGCCAGGTTCGTGGCGCTGCGGCAGGGGATGCAGCTCGTGGGACGGGCGCTGCCCGTCAAGGTCCATTCTGTGGTGGAGCGGGAGCTGACGCCGGAGGAGCGCGCAGCGCGCGAGCGGAGATGGGAGGCGGAAGGGGGCCACCCGCAGAAGCGGATGATGAAGGCGGTGGCGGATGCCGAGCCCGGCGTGGTCATCTGCTTTGACTGCGGTGGCGATATGCAGCCGGCGGTTTTCGGCGAGATGTCCTGCCAGATCGCCTACGCGCACGGCTGCCGCGGCCTCCTCGTCGCCGGCATGGTGCGCGACACGCAATACATTCTCAAGATGCCCGACTTTCCCGTCTTCTCCTTTGGCACGCGCCCCAACGCCTTTGGCGGCTGGATCATCATCGAGGTGAACCAGCCCATCTACCTGCCGGGCCATCTCACGCATTATGTCAAGGTATTCCCCGGCGATTTCGTCTTTGCCGACAACGACGGCGCGCAGATCATCCCGCGAGATCTGGTGGATGAGGTGCTGCTGCGCGTGGAGGCGACCTTCGAGAAGGAGAACGCGGAGCGCGAGGCGCTGGCCGCGGGCATGCCGATTGACGAGGTATACCGGGTGTACGGCGTGCTCTAGCGGCTCACCGCCGAGACGCAAAGGACGCCCGGGGCGGTCAGGCGAGCTTGCCCCCGGCGTCCTACTGCGCCGTATCGGGCCTATTGTGCGGCAGACGTGGATGCCGCCACCGCATGATCCGGCACAATCTCCTCGACGCGGCGCACCGACGGGAACAGATAGCCGCCCAACGCGATCGCCACGCCCAGCAGGCCAAAGACGATCAACATGAGCGCCATGCCCGCGCCAGGGCCATTCCCCACCAGCCAGCCAAAAGCGGACGAAAGCGCGCCCCCGTGCCGCATCCCCGGCTCGAACACGCGATCCGCCAGCGGCCCGGCGGCGAGCATGGCGAGCGGCGCGGTAATCTGCGCGATCAGGCGGCGCACCGCGAACACCCGCCCTTGCACATCCGGGTCCACTTGCCTGCCAGATCGCCTGATTGGAGCCGTTGGCAAAGGGGATGAAAAAGGAACTGAAAAAGCCCCCCACCACCCAGAGCGGCAGGCTGCGCCCCACGCCGAGCAGCACCACCCCCAACAGGCTGGAGAGCGCCATGCTCCCCAGCACGCCGTGCACGCGGCGCTCGGGGCCGCCCCAGACGCTCAGCGCCAGGCTGCCGACCACGCCCCCCACGCCGGCAAAGGAATGCATCGTTCCCAGTGTCGTAGCGTTGTTCGCCGTGCGCGCCAGGATCATCGGCGCGAACACCGTCGTGGCAAGCGTGGCGACCAGGTTAAAGCCAAAGAACACGAGTTGCAACCCGAGGAGGCTGGGCCGCGCCAAGATGTAGCGGAAGCCATACAGCGACTCTTGCCACAACTTGCCACGGCTCGCCAGTCCCACGGTGGTGGCAGGCGGCTGTGGGATGAACACCGCCAGCAGCGCGCCCACGGCGATGGCCAGGCTCACCAGGTCCACCGCCAGGATGCCGGCGACGCCGATCACTGCCAGCAGCAGCCCCGCCGCCAGCGGCGCCAGGATCTCCGCCCCGGACTGAGCGAGAGAGATCAGGCCGCCGGCGCGGGCGTATTGCTCTTTGGGCAGCATCATGGTGATGGCGGCGGAATAGGCGGGCCACTGGAACGCCTGAAACGCGCCGGAGAACGCGCCCGTTATGTAAAGATGCCAGATCTCCAGCTTCCCCGTCAGATAGAGCGCCAGGATCACGGCCGTCGAGACGCCGGAGGCGATGTCGCTGAGCATCATCACCAGTTTACGGTTCCAGCGGTCCACCAGCGCGCCCGCCACCGGGCTGAGCAGGACCGTGGGACCAAAGGTGAAAAAGCCCACCAGCGCCAGCGCCGTCGCCTGGCCCGTGAGCTGCCATGCCCAGATGGTCAGCGCGAAGCCGGACATGGCCGTGCCAAAGAGGGAAAACACCTGTCCGGCCCACACGACCATAAAGGCGCGCATGCCGGTGGATTGACGCAACGATAGCTTCACCTTCGCACCTCCGATGGGATGGGGCGCACTCTACTCGGACAGATGCTGCCGGATGCGCGCCGCGAGCCAGGCGACAAGGCGTGCCACGCCTGCCTCGCCTCGCGCCACCGACGCTGTGCGGGCATTCACCCCGTACTGGGCAAAGCAGGGGTCCGCCGGATCGAATATCACGCCGGGATGGCGCGCCTCCCCGGGCGGCGGCTCCCCCCGCGGCCAGACCGCCGTGTCATGGCCCGGGCGCAGCGCCCCCATATCCACCAGCTCCGGCAGCAGCGCCAGCCCGTATGAGGTTTCCTCCCGCGCCGCGTGGTCGCCCGGCAGGCCCAGCTCCGGCGCCATGCTCGCCTCGGTCCCCCAGAGGAACAGCACCTCCGGGTGCGCGGCGGCCAGAGGGGGCACATGCCGATCCAGCAGTTGCTGCCAGGGATAGTGCCCGGCCAGCAGCACGATGGCGCGAAAGCCAAAGGCGAGCAACTGCCCCAGTGTCGTGGCCAGGATCGTCTCGGCTGCCGTGGCGGACTGGTAGTGCGTCCACATGAAATCGCCATGCCCGCCGCCCGCGCCCCACCACATGGTGGGCAACAGCACGCCGCCGGTCTCACGCGCCACGCGGATGCAGATGCGCTCCGCCTTGATCCCGTCAAAGCCGATCGGCAGATGCCAGCCGTGATGCTCCAGCAGGCCCAGCGGCCAGAACGCCACCGGCGTCGCCCGCACCAGCGCCGCCAGCTCGTCCGGGCGACATTCGTGGTAATAGCGCCATTGGCGCACGCGCTCGGTCATCGCCTTGCCTCCTCTCACTGCCCCGCGCAGGGAACATGTCCCGCATTGTAGCACAGATCGCCGCGACAGGCACTTGACACCCCGCACACCTGTGGTAGGATGACCACGTGCCAGAGATCATGAACAGAGAGCAAGAGCAAAAGGAGGCTCATCATGCGCGTCATTCGCTCCCCCATCTACACCCTAAAGCCGTATGAGCGCGGCATCCGCGAGACGCTGGGCAAGTACGATGGCTTTATCATGCCCGGCTTTGGCTTTCAGGTCCCGATCTTCCAGATCGTGCGGGTGCGGGACATCCGCGAACACACGATGGACATCCAACCCCAGTCGGTGATCACCAAAGACAACGTCGAGATCAAGGTGGACGGCGTGATGTGGGTGCGGCCCGATTCAGACGAGGAGGACATCAAAAAGACCTTCTATAACATTGACGACTGGAAGCGCGCCGTGGTGCAACTGGCGATGACGAACCTGCGCCAGGAGTTCGGCAACCTGACGCTGGACGAGAGCCTCGTGGCCCGCGAAAAGATCGCCGGCAACCTCAAGGAGGTGCTGGATCGCTTTACCACCGACTGGGGCCTGAAAGTCAGCAAAGTGGAGATCATGCAGATTGACCCGCCCGCCGACATCAAGGCGGCGATGCACAAGCAAAAGACGGCGGAGCAGGAGCGGCGTGCCATGCGCCTCCTCGCCACCGGCGAGTTCGAGGCCGCCGAACAGCAAAAGCTGGCGATGATCCAGCGCGCCGAAGGCGAGCGCGAGGCAGCCATCAAGGTGGCGGAGGGCAAGGCGCAGGCCATCAAACTGGTCAACGAGGCGGCGGAGCAGTACTTCCGCGGCAACGCCCAGGCCCTCAAGCAGATGGAGATGACCGAGGCGGCGCTGCGCGACAATGCCAAGATCGTGGTCACCGAGCACGGCATCACTCCGACCCTACTGCTGGGCAGCCTGCCGGTTACGACGACGTCCGCCAAGGAATGATCCGCGACAAGTCTGGCAAGCGCCACGGGAGGGGTGATGATGCATACCGAACGCCGGGGGGCGCCTGATGTTCTGCCGCTGCGCGAGCAGGCGTGGGTGGCAAACGCGCTGTTGCGCCAGAGGCTGGACACGCTGCTGCCGCAGTTGATGCGCGAGACCGGCCTGGACATGTGGCTGATCATCTGCCACGAAGACAACTATGATCCGGTGTTCCGCACGCTCACGCCCTGGGAGGTGTGGGCACCGATCCTGCAGATGATCGTCCTGTACGACCGGGGGCCAGAGCAAGGCGTGGAGCGGCTGAACATCTCGTTGACCAACATGCAGGGCATGATGGACAGCATTTGGAGCTTGCAACACCCGTGCGACCAGTGGGCGCTGCTGCGACAGGTGATCGCGGAACGACAGCCGAAACGCATCGGCATCAACCGCTCGGACGTGATCTGGGCGGCGGACGGGCTGACGGCGGCGCTGGAGGACAGGCTCATCGCGGCCCTCGGCCCGGAGCTGGCGGCGCGGCTCTGCTCCGCCGAGCCGCTGGTCATCCGCTGGCTGGAGACGCATCTGCCCGAGGAGCTGGACCTTTATACGCACGTCGCGGCTCTGGCGCACCGCCTCATCGCAGAATGCTTCTCCCGCGCGGTCATCACGCCCGGCGTGACGACGGTGGAGGACCTGCGCTGGGCCTACTGGCAGCGCGTGGCCGATCTCGGGCTGACCGTCTCCTTCCCACCATTCTTCCGGCGGCTGCGCAGCGCCGCAGATGAGGCGCGCTGGGGCAAAGCGGACCCGGCGATCCGTCCGGGGGACATGCTGCACTGCGATGTCGGGCTGCAATATCTGCGGTTGGCGAGCGACCATCAGGAGCTGGCGTACGTGCTCCGTCCGGGCGAGACAGACGCGCCCGCGGGATTGCGGGCCGGGATGGCGCAGGCCAATCGTCTGCAGGAGATCTTTACCGGCGAGTGGCGACAGGGGCTGACGGGGAACGAGATCCTGCGCCGGGCGTTGGAGCGCGCCCGTGCGGTGGGGTTGCCCAATCCCCGCATCTACTCGCACTCGCTGGGCTTTTTCCTGCACGAGCCCGGTCCCCTGATGGGGCTGCCGTGGGAGCAGAGCTGTTGCCCGGGGCGCGGCGACGTGGTGATGAATTACGACACCTGCTACACCGTCGAGCTGAGCGTGACGGTCCCCGTGCCGGAGTGGGGCGGCCAGGACGTGCCCATCATGCTGGAGCAGGACGCCGCCTTCACCCGACAAGGCGTGATCTTTCTCGACGGCCGCCAGACCGCATTCCACCTGATCTAGGCAACGCCGGGCGATGAACTGCCCGACATCTGTCCGTCCACCCTTGCCCATTGGGAGAAGGTGCCAGCCGCAGGCTGGCGGGTGAGGGTATCTCTTGGCGGGGCGTGTGCGCGAACGAAGGCCCTCACCCTGCCCTCTCCCACTGGGAGAAGGTGCCAGCCGCAGGCGACCCGGCACAGGCCTCCGGCTGGTTTGCCTAGCGATTATACTTGTACACATTCTCCACGTGTTCCTCATACGTTACCGCGAACACGTGGGAGCCGTCCCCCTTGGCGACGAAAAACAGGTACGGCGTATCTGCGGGTTCCAGCACCGCCTTGATGGATGCGAGTCCGGGGCTGCAGATCGGGCCGGGCGGCAGGCCGGGGTAGAGGAAAGTGTTATATGGCGACTTGACCGTCTGCGCGTCCTCCTGGCGCATCGGGTTCCACCAGCGACCGCTCTCCGTGGAAAAGCCCTTGGCGTATTCGACCGTCGGGTCCGCCTGCAGATACATCCCCTTCGCAAGGCGATTCAGGAACACGCTGGCGATCACCGGCCGCTCCTCATCCAGCACCGCCTCCCGCTCCACGATCGAGGCGAGGGTAACCACCTGATAGAGGGTCATCTTGCTCCGGCCGGCCTGCTGGCGCAGCTCCGGCGTCACGCGCTGGCCGAAATTGCGCAACAGCATCTCGACAAAGGCAGCGGTAGAGGTATCCTGTCCCACCTGATAGGTATCCGGGAAGAGATAGCCCTCCAGCGAGGTAATGTCTGCCGGGCGATCCGCCAAAAAGTCCAAGTCAAAGTTGCCGTTGCGCGCCAGGTGGAGGAACTCGTCCTCGCTCACGATCCCCTCGCGCGCCGCCAGTTGCGCCACCTGCTCCAGACGCCATCCTTCGGGGATGGTGATGGTCTTGGCGCGGGCCATGCCGTGTTGCAGCGCCGCCACGATCTCTTCCATGCTCATGTTGCGCCGCAACTGGTAATCGCCCGCCTCCAATTTGTCGTCCACGCCCCAGTAGCGCACCAACAGGCGAAAGAGCTGCTCATCGCGGATCAACCCCATGTTCTGTAGGCGCGTGCCGATGGTCGCCGGCGTCTCGCCCGCATCAATGCGAAACTCGACCGCCGTCTCGTCATCGCTCATCGGCGTAACGACGTCCTCTTGCCGCAGTTGCAGGTAAAGCCCGATGCCAGTTTGCTCCAGCGATTTCGTCGTGATGGTGGGCTGTCCTTCCGCCACCACCGGCGTGTGATCCCGCAACAGCAACCAGAGACCGCCGGCGATGATGCCCACGATCAGCACCAGCGCCAACACCAACGTCAGGCAACGGAGGAAGCCTCCGAAAGAGTCTCGCACATGTCCTCCTCAACGACCTTCTGGCAGCCCTTGGTCTTCCCCAGCTCCCGAGGGCTGATGCCTCTGTCGCTCCGCCGCGTGCGCGTCGAGATACTCCTGCAAGATCACGGCGGCGGCCACCGCGTCCACGTGCTGCGGGCGGCGCCTTTTGCGGCGCGTCTCCTGCACGATCTCGCTGGCCACGACGGAAGAGTACCGTTCGTCCCAATAAGACACCGCGACCGAGACGCCATGCGCCGCCAGATATGCGCACAGCGCCGCCACATACGCCTCGACGCGGCGCGCCTGCTCGCCCGCGTCGCCGCTCAGGTGGCGCGGATAGCCGATCACCAGCTCCCCGACCTCATAGGCGCGGATCAGGTCGCGGATCTCGGCCAGATCCGCCTCCCCGCCGGCGCGCCGAATCACCTTCACGCTGCGCGCCAGCAGCCGCGTCGGGTCAGAGACCGCCACGCCGATGCGGCGATCGCCTACGTCCAGTGCCATCACCCGGGACGTGGACATTATGACCGCTCTGCCGCCTCGATCCGGACCGTGATACGATACGGGAGCCACGGCACACGATCCACCCACTCGGGCGAGACGACGAGCTGCGGCAGCTCCCAGAATTCCCAGCGATCCAGCAATGCCTGGCGCGCTTCTTCCGTCGTTTTGCCCCGGATGGCACCGCGCACCTGCTCCTCGCTGATATCGCTCATCGCCATGCCGGACGCTTGCATGCGAAAGCGCACCGCGCCCCCCTCCGTAGCAAGCACCTCGCCCGGCGCAAAGCGCAGCGTTGGCGGCACGATCTTGTACCCGGCAGGCATGTCTCGCTCCAACATGCGCAGCATGAGGGTGTTCGCCTCGTCGCCGCCCACCAGTGTGCCGGAGGCGCGGATCGTCAGTTGTAGGCTCAGCGCGTCGGTCGCCTCTCCCACGTTGTGGCTATACCGCTCGCTGACAACCTGCAGTTGCACCGTCTCGGCAGGGATGAACTCCATCGCGCTCAACTGGCCCTGCATGCGGGCATATGCCTCTCGCTTCAGCCGCTCGATCAGGTCCGCCTTTAGCCGCACCTGATCGTCCAGCGCCACGACGTTGACGCGCTTGACGGTACCGCCTGTGGTCCGCTCGTCGTTCAGCACGTCCACCTTGAAGGACGCCTCGCCCTCCACCTGATTGATGGTGGCGCGGCCCACGTTGCCCGCCGGCCCCGGCTCCACGGCGATGATGTTCACACGTGCGTGCGCGCCGCGCTCCGCCGGCAGCTCCACATCCGTGACCGTGTAAAAGCGGACCGGCGTGCCCGCACCGGTGCGGACGATGGTATCCTTGGGGATGATCACCGCCTCCGTGGTTTTGTTCGCAAAGACCACGCTGCCGGAGGCGCGTGCGTCGGGGATGTCGCGTCTGTCCGTCGTGGTCGTCTCGGCCGCGCCCTGCAACTCGACCACGACAGATCTGGCCGGAATCCGCCCCGCGCCATAGTCAATCTCGGCCAGCCCGGGCACGGCGACGATCTCCATCTCCACCATCACCGGCTGTGTGGCGGGAACCAGCACCACCGTTGCCGAGGGAAGCACCAGATAGATGAGTCCGAAAGCCAGTCCGCCCAGCAGGGCGAGGAGAACAAGGAGCGCGACAAGCCTCGCCCCCACATTGCCGCGCGACGCGGCAGCAACGCGATCTTGTTGCCGCGAGACCGACACCGGCCCCGTGGGATGCGCGACAAGCTGCGGCGCGGCGCGGAGGGCACGGATCTCGCGCGCCTTGTCCACATTCGGCAGCAAGACAAAGCCCTCTTCTCTGGCCAGCACCTGCGTGGTACTATCTTTCACCACCAAGGCCAGATCCAATGCCAGATTCCGCGCATAGCGCTTCAGGAGCTTGAGATTGACCAGGTCGCGCAGGGGCGCAAAGCGCGAGGGCACCACCAGCACCACCTCATTGGTCTGGGCGCGCTCCAGCTTGTCGCGAATCGTCGCGATGTTGTCCTGGCGTTCCAGGTAGATGATCTGCTTCAAAGATTCCCTCTCATACGATGACAGCGTGCATCCGTCAATGCGCGGGGCCGGAGGCGATCTCCTGCAAGAGCGCGTCAACCGCATACGGCGGCTTGGCCAGCACGCCCGCATAGCGCGCCAACGCCATCACTGCGATATCCGCCGGGTCCTGCCCCAAGGCGCCGGTGCGCTCGCTGATGCCGCCGATGTCGCGGATGTCCAGCCGGCGCACCGTCGGGAACTCGTCCACCGGCCAGCTTTGCATCCAGCTTTGCAGCGCGCCCGCCAACATGGGAAAAGGCGCACCGACCTCGTAGAAACAGAGGCGGGCAGAAAAACCATCGCCTTCAGCTACCCGATTCAGCGCCGCCGCGATCCCTTGCAGCCAGGGAACCACTGCATGAGAGACGCCGTCGCGCAGCAACTCACACCATTCGTCATCGAGCCGGCCCGCGAGATACGCCTCGCGCAGCGCGCCGACGCGAAACCGGGGCAGGCCCAGGTGCACCGCCAGATCGCGCATCAGCTCGGCCCCGCCGTGCGGCACGCGATCCAGGCTGACCACCGTGCCCCGACGCAACATCAGGACCACCGTCTCGTGGCCCTCCACGATCAGCCCCACCGCCTCCTGCTCATTCATGGCCGAGGCCATCGCCCAAGAATTCGCCACCGGCAGCATCGCCAGCTCCAGGGAATCCGCCAGGCGCGACAGCTCCGCCAGCGTGGCGCCATCGGCATAGAGCCCCACAGCGCGCGCTTCCAGCTTGCCGCCACGGAAACGCACCGGCGTCGTTACCTCGTGGCCATCCACCCGTATCTCGACGACTTTGGTCTCCAGCAATCCCAAAGGGTATTGTGGCCGGGACGATGACGGGAAGGCAGTGCGCGCTGCCAGTTGCTCTGTGGTATTATACAGACGAACCAGCAATCGGTACAGTTCCCGCTCGGTGATCTCCCGCTCGGGCTGCGCGCGCACCATCTGCACCTGCCCGATCACCGAATGCACATGGCGGCCGGGCAGGCCCACAATCGCCTCATCCGGCACCACCAATCGGCCGATGGTACGCTCTGTCATGTTTTCCGCCTGCCGCAGTGCCCCCTCGCACACCGACGCCAGCGTTTTCGCCTCAAGCGCCTGCCCGGCGTCGAGCCTCTTCTCGCGCCCCGCGCCGATGATCAACACGCTTTCGGGGCGAATCTCCACCACCAGAGCGCGAACCCACTCCTCGCCGATATGCAGGATGGAACGGTACGAGACACTGGGTGGCAGGGTCGCCCGCTGCCACGCTCTCCGCATCTCCAACCTCGAAATCCGCAGCTAACCTGCCTTCACGTCTTGCTCGACCCAATGCGCCACCTGCGCCAGCGCTTCATCCAGCCTGGCAACGTCCTTGCCGCCGGCCTGCGCCATAGTGGGACGTCCACCGCCGCCGCCACCCACGACCTGCGCCGCCGCCTGCACCAATTTGACGGCATTCAAGCCCCGCCCCACCAGCTCTGGCGCGATGCTGGCCACCAGTGCGGGCCTGTCGGCGATCACGGCTCCCAGCACCACCACCGCCGCGCCGAGCCGATCCCGCAGCAGATCGGTGAACTCGCGCAGGTTGTTCATATCCACCGCCGGCACCCGCGCCGCCAGCACCGGGATGCCGCTCACCTGCTGCACCTGCGGCAGCAGCGCCTCCACCTGCCGCTGCGCCAGCTCGCGCCGCAACTGTTCGATCTCACGCTGCTGCGCGCGCAGTTGCTCGACCACCTCCGCGGCGCGCGCCACAGCCTGCGCGGGCTTGGTCTCCAACAGCTCAGCGACCTGGCGCAATTGATCCACCTGCTGCCGCAGATACGCCTCCGCACCGCGACCGGTTACCGCCTCGATGCGGCGTAGTCCCGCGCCGATGCTCCCCTCGGAGAGGATCCAGAAGAGACCGATCTGGCCGGTGGCGGCGAGATGCGTGCCGCCGCACAGCTCGCGCGAGTAATCGCCCGCCTTTACCAGGCGCACCACATCGCCATACTTTTCGCCAAAGAGCGCCACCGCGCCCGATTGCAGCGCCTCCTGATAGCTCTTGACCTCCACCGAGACGGGCAGGTTGTCGCGGATATGCGCGTTCACCAGCGCCTGCACCCGCGCCAGCTCCTCGTCGGTCAACGCGGCAAGATGCGTAAAGTCAAAGCGCAGCCGCTCCGGTGAGACTAGCGAGCCCGCCTGGCGCGCGTGCTCGCCCAACACCTCGCGCAGCGCGCGATGCAACAGGTGCGTCGCCGTGTGATTGCGGGCGATGTCCAGCCGCCGCTCCGCATCCACGCGCGCCGTCGCCACCTGGCCGAGGATGATGGGGCCCGCGACCACCCGTCCGATGTGCGCGGTGAGGTGCGGCAGCGGATGACGGGTGTCGCTGACCGCCACGCGGCCCGTGGGGGTCTCCAGCACGCCGGCATCGCCCACCTGCCCGCCGCTTTCGCCATAGAACGGGGTGCGCGCCAGCACCACCTCCACCGACTGCCCCTCGCGCGCCTCGGAGACCGCCTCCCCGCCCGTCACCAGCGCCAGCACCTCGCTGGTGGCCTCAGTCGTCTCGTAGCCCACAAACTCGGTGGCGGGCAACTCTAGCTGGCGGAATAGCTCGGCCTCTTCATCCATCTCGAAATGCTGCGCCGCGCGCGCCCGCTGGCGCTGCGCCTCCAGCGCCCGCCGGAACCCATCCTCATCCACCGTCAGGCCGCGCTCCCTGGCCACATCGCGCGTCAGGTCCAGCGGAAAGCCGTAGGTGTCATAGAGGCGGAACGCCTCCTCGCCGGGGACTACCGTCTCGCCGGCGGCGCTCAGCCGTCGCGCCAGCCCATCGAACAGGCCGAGGCCGGTATCCAGCGTCTGCAGGAAACGCTCCTCTTCCTGCGCCACCGCCGCCAGGATAAAGTCGCGCCGCTGCACCAACTCCTGATAGTGCGCGCCCATCACGTCAATCACCACGCGCACGATCTCGGGCATAAAGACATCATGAAAGCCCATCAGCCGCCCGTAGCGCGCCGCGCGGCGCAGGATGAGGCGCAGGACATAGCTGCGCCCAATGTTGCCCGGCAACACGCCATCGGCGATGAGGAACGCCGTGGCGCGGCTGTGGTCGGCGATGACACGGTAGCCGATCTGCTTTTCGCGGGCCGCGGCGTCGCTATCGCCCAGCAGCTCTTGCGTGCGGTGGATCATCGGCAGAAAGAGGTCCGTGTCATAGTTGCTATCCACGCCCTGCAACACCGACACGATCCGCTCAAAGCCCATGCCCGTATCCACACTCGGCTTGGGCAGCGGGGTCAGGCTGCGGTCAGGGTTGCGATTGAACTGCATAAAGACAAGATTCCACACCTCCCACCACCGCTCGCAGTCGTGCTTGTCCGCCGTAACCGGCGTGCAATCCGGCAGGCCGCAAGTGCAATACTTGCGCCCGCGATCGTAAAAGATCTCCGAGTTGGGGCCACATGGCCCAGTGTCGCCCATCTCCCAGAAGTTGGACTTGGCTCCCAGCCGGCCGATGCGCGCCGCCGGCAACCCCGCGATCTCCTGCCAGAGGCTGGCTGCTTCATCATCCTCGGTATAGACCGTGGCGGCGAGCCGGTCGGGCGGCAGGCCCAGATGCTCCGTCAGATACTCCCAGGCATACGCGATAGCGCCCGCCTTGAAATAGTCGCCAAAGGAAAAGTTGCCGAGCATCTCGAAAAAGGTGTGGTGCCGCGGCGAGGGGCCGACGTTTTCCAGATCATTGTGCTTGCCGGCGACGCGCATGCACTTTTGCGCCGTCGTGGCGCGCTGATAGTCGCGCTTTTCCGTGCCCAGGAAGACGTCCTTGAACTGCACCATCCCGGCATTGGTAAAGAGCAGCGTGGGGTCATTGCCGGGGATGAGGGATGAGCTGGGGACGATGCGGTGGCCCTTGGACTTAAAGTAGTTGAGAAAGCTCGCGCGAATCTCGGCGCTGGTTTTCATGCTGGCTCCTGGATGGCAAAGGGTGCGGCCCCTGATGGGCAAAGAAGGCTACGTCTAACGGGCGTTCTGGGATGCGGGCGGGTTCTCCTCGGCGCCATGCTCCTCTTCGGCGGGCGGCGGAGGCAGCCGCACCCGGCGCCGACGAATATCCTCTGCATCAATCACGCATCGCTTGAGGTGGTGCTGGGAGGGCAGCTCGTACATGGCGTCGAGCAGCGTCTCCTCGATGATAATGCGCAGCGCGCGCGCCCCCGTCTTGTAGCGCAGCGCCTCGCGCGCGGACTCGCGCAGCGCCTCCGGCGTAAAGACCAGCTCCACCTTGTCCAACTGGAACAGCTTCTGGTACTGCTTGGTAATGGCGTTCTTGGGCTCGGTGAGGATGCGAATGAGCATCTCCTCGTCCAGCGGGTCCACGCAGGCGACGACGGGCACGCGCCCGACGAACTCGGGGATCATGCCGTACTTGAGCAGGTCGTCCGGCGTGACGCGGTGCATGATGTTGGCGTCCTCTGTCTGAGGCGGCTCCGTCCCCTGAAAGCCAAAGGCGCGCCGCGCGCCCACGCGTGCCTCGATGATGTCATCAAGCCCGTCAAAGGAGCCGCCGCAGATAAAGAGGATGTTCGTGGTGTCTATCTCGATCATCTGCTGGTAGGGGTTCTTACGCCCACCCTTGGGAGGCACTTTGGCGATCGTGCCTTCCAGCATCTTCAGCAGTCCCTGCTGCACTCCCTCGCCGGACACGTCGCGCGTGGCGGAGGGTGCATCGCCGCTCTTGCGGGCGATCTTGTCTATCTCGTCAATATAGATGATCCCCTTTTCCGCGCGCGCCACATCATAGTTGGCCACCTGCAGCAGGCCAACCAGCAGGCTCTCCACATCTTCCCCCACATAGCCTGCCTCGGTCAGCACGGTGGCATCGCCGATGACAAAGGGCACATCCAGGATGCGCGCCAGCGTCTGCGCCAGCAGCGTCTTGCCGCAGCCGGTCGGGCCGATGAGCAGGATGTTGCTCTTTTGCAGCTCCACGTCATCCAGCAGCGGCCCGGTTACCGTCCGCTTGTAGTGGTTATAGACGGCCACCGAGAGGATCTTCTTGGCGCGCTCCTGGCCCACCACGTATTGCGAGAGCTGATCGTAGATGTCCTTGGGGAGCGGGATGCGCTCCAGAAACGAGTTCTGGAGCGATGTGGCCGCCACCTCTTTGGACAGAATCTCGGTGCAGAGGCGCACGCACTCGTCGCAGATGGACACCATGCCCGGTCCCGCGATCAGGCGCTCGACCTCATCCTCGGAGCGGTGACAGAAAGAACAGTGGCGTGGCCCTCTCCGCCCCACCGCCATCTTATGGCTCCTTCTCGCCCTTGATCTCGGCCAACTGCTTGTGCTCCGGTCCGGCGAGGATCTCATCTATGATGCCGTATTCCACCGCGCCCGCCGCATCCATATAGTGGTCGCGATCGAAATCCTGCCGGATGCGTTCCATCGTCTGCCCCGTATGGCGGGACATGATCTCCTGAATCTTGCGCTGCATGCGCAGCAGCTCGCGGGCCTGGATCTCCACATCCGGCGCGTAGCCTTCGGCGCCGCCGCCGGCGGGATGCATGTGGATCGTGGCGTTGGGCAGGGCAAAGCGGCGGCCCTTCGTGCCCGCCGCCAGCAGCACCGTCGCCATGCTCGCCGTCGCGCCGATGGCGATGGTCGAAACCGGCGGCGCGATCAGTTGCATGGTATCATAAATCGCCAACCCCGCATAGATGATGCCGCCGGGGCTGTGGATGTAGAGCGAGATCTCCCGATCCGGATCCTGGTGCGCCAGATAGAGCAACTGCGCCACGACCAGGTTCGCCACGTTATAGTCAATCGGTGTGCCGAGAAAGATGATGCGCTCTTTCAGCAGCAGCGAATAGATGTCGTAATGCACATCCCCCCGGCCCGACGACTCGATCACGCTGGGGATGATCAGATTGCGAATCGGTGTTTCCTGACTCATGGTTTCCTCCTCCACGCGTGGCGGCGGTTGCCGCCACGCCTCCGGGCCTAAGAAGTTGCGGACTCCGCCGGGGTCTCCGGAGCTGCCGTCGCATTCGCAGCCGGGGCGGCCTCCGCCGCGGCCTGCTCCGCCTCCGCCTTGCCCGTGGCGATGGCCACGAGGCGATCCATGGCCTGTGATAGAAGCAAGCGCCTCTTGATGGACGCCTTGGAATCGGCCCGCGATAGCATCGCCTTGATGATCACGGCCTGCTCCTTGTACGTATTGCTCAGGCGGTCAATCTCGGCATCCACGTGCTCGGGCTTGACCTCGATCCCCTCTTGCTCGGCCACCTTTTGCAGCAGCAGCGACTCGCGCAGCGTTCGCTCCGCATCCGAGCGCACCTCTTCTCGCATCTGGGCATCTGTCTTGCCAGTTGACTTTAGGTACGTCTCCCAGGCAAAGCCCTGCTGCTCGACCATGCGGCGGTATTCCTGCATGTGAAAGTCAATCTCCCGCTCCAAAGCCACGGCCGGATATTCCAGAGAGGACATGGCGGCCAGCTTTTCCAGGATCTCGGTTTCGAGCTTTTCCTGCCGCTCCATCTTCTGCTTGCTGGTCAGGCGCTCCTCCACCTCCCGCCGCAGCGCGTCGAGCGTGTCATATTCGCCCACCGTCTTGGCCAGTTCATCATCCAGCGCGGGGAGCTCTTTCTCGCTCACCTGCAACACCTCCAGGTGGAAGGAAACGGTCTTGCCCGCGAACTGGGGGTTCGGGTCATCGTCAGGATAGGCTACCTCATAGTCTATCTGTTGCCCTGCGACCGCCCCTACCAGACGCTCCGCCAGGCCGCGCGGGAACATCTCCTCTTGCACCTCGGTGCGGCGGCTCGTCTGATTGAGCACCGTGCGGCCATCCACCTGGCCCTTCAGGTCAATCGTTACCTGATCGCCGATCTGGGCGGGGCGCTCCACCGGCTTCCAGATCCCATGCTTTTCGCGAAGCTGCTGCAGCGTCTTGTCCACTTCCGACACGTCGAACACGACCTCCGGCTCGACGACGCGGATGCTGCGATAGTCACCCATCTCCACGATGGGCGTTACAGGCACTACCGCCTTGAGCACCAGCGGCTCCATCTGGGCGATGTCTATCTGCGCCTGCGCGTAGGGCTCCAGCTTGACCTCGTCCAGCGCATCCTTATAGACGGACTCGCCCATCAGGTTCACCGCCTCGTTATAGACATAGTCCTTTCCCAGAAAGCGCTCCACCACAGGATACGGCGCTTTGCCCGGACGGAATCCGGGAATACGCGCCCGCTTGGATAGCTCGCGCGCCGCTTTCTTCAGCGCCTTTTGCACGCGATCTGGCTCGACCTCGATCGTCAAGGTGTATTCACCCTGCCCTGTCTTCTCACTCTGGACTTTCAAAGCGATAGCTCCTTTCCTGCGCGCCATCAGCCGATGGCGCAGAAAATCATCGGTGCGAGATTCCGCTTCCTACAAAGATCGCTTCTGGAGACTTGACCCCATGACACAGAGAACGCTGGTTCTGGGGAACCAGCGTTTGATCCCTAATGGAGCGGAAGACGGGATTTGAACCCGCGACCCTCTCCTTGGCAAGGAGATGCTCTACCGCTGAGCCACTTCCGCCAGTTTCTGTCCCCCGCAGCGCGGGGGAGCCTCGCTTTGGCCGAGGTTCCCTCGCCATGCAAGAACGCAGATGGTGCTGCCAGACATCATCTGGGCATGGGGAAGGAGAGACTTGAACTCTCACGGATCG
>JAIOAV010000044.1 GCA_019873665.1 Chloroflexota bacterium | reverse complement strand
TCCTTGGAGCGGTGGTCACCCCCGGCGCAGAGGCGCTGGAGCCGCAGATCATCAAGCTGGAGAAAAAGGTCGCTGCCGGTGCCCAGTTCATCCAGACGCAGGCCATTTACGAGCCGACGCGTTTTGCCGAGTTCATGAAGGCGATCAGTCATCTGCACGTGCCGGTCATGGCGGGGATCGTGATGCTCAAGTCTGCCGGTATGGCGCGATTCATGAACCGGAGCGTCGCTGGTGTGCATGTGCCAGATGCGCTGATCGAAGAGATGGATGGCGCGAAAAACCGGACGCAAAAGAGCATCGAGATCGCGGCGCGTCTGATCCGTGAGGTACAGGGCATGTGCCAGGGCGTACACATCATGCCCATCGGTTGGGAGCGCCATGTGCCGGCTGTCCTGGACGCCGCCGGGCTTTAGTGCTTTCCCCGGCGCGTTTGACATGGCTGGCGGCGGCCATAAAATAGGGAGCGTTCGATAACCCTGCAAAGGATGACGTTCGATGCTCCCTGTGATTGGCATCACCTGTAGCCGCATATCGCTCCCCGGAGGCGGCGAACGCTTTGGCCAGAATGCCGCGTATGTGCGCGCGGTGGTGGACGCCGGAGGCGCGCCAGTGCTCCTTGCGCTGGACATAAGCGAGAAGGCGCTGCGGGCCATCTACGACACGCTGGATGGCCTGCTCCTTTCTGGCGGCGTGGATGTGGCGCCGCATCGCTACGGCGAAATGCCCCACCCCAGGCTGGGCGATGTGGACGCGGGACGTGACGAGGTGGAGCTGACGGTGACCCACTGGGCAGTGGCCGATGACTTGCCGGTGCTCGCCATCTGTCGTGGCATCCAACTCCTCAATGTGGCGCTGGGCGGCACGCTCTACCAGGACATCGCATCGCAAGTGCCAGGCGCACTGGCGCACCCCTACCAGGAGGGAAACTCACGCGGCCACATCGCGCATACGGTGGATGTAGTGCCGGGGAGCCACCTGTATCGCATTCTGCAACCGGAGAACGGCGTATTGCCGGTGAACAGCATGCACCACCAGGCTGTGAAGGATGTCGCGCCTGGTTGCGTCATCACAGCGCGTGCGCCAGATGGCATCATCGAGGGGCTGGAGGAGCCCACGAGGCGCTTTGTCGTGGGGGTGCAATGGCATCCGGAGGAGATGGTGGCAAACGACGCGCGGATGCGCCCGCTGTTCGCGCACTTTGTGGCCGCGGCGCGATGGAAATAGGGGGAGGCATTCGCAACGTGCCCCCTTCGGCGTGATTTGGGATAAATTGGGATATATTTGGGATATGTTGGGATAACCCGCTGTTAACCGCTACTTGAGAATGTAGAAGGTTCCCTTCTTGTCGCCGATGCGCAAGATCAATCCCTTGCTGACCAGATCGGCCAGGTCCAGGCGGATCGTTTCCGGGCTGATGTCCGGGAAAAGAACGCGGTACTCGCGGTTGGTGATGCGCCCCTTCTCCTCGATATACTTGAGCGCGCGGAGCTGGCGCTCGTTCATCCCCTCCGGCCAGTGCGCTTCTGGCCGTTCCTGCACATTGCGCAAGATCACCGTCACCGAATGGGGCGTGGCCTCGAACTGCGGCGATGGGTGGCCCGCCTGCAACATCGCCTCGATCATCCGATCCACGCCGATGCCCAGCTCCTCGATGTAGCCCCAGTAAAAGAGGCCGCGCACCAGGCGCGGGTTGCGCGAAAAGTGCTCCTCCACGATGTTCGCCAGCGTGATGTGGCCGGGGAGGCCGCCCGGGCTGATGATCTCCAGACGGTCGTCGAACATGCGAATCTCGATGCGCCGTCCCTTGATGCGATAGTCGCGGTGCGCGATGGCGTTCACCAGCGCCTCGCGCACGGCAATCTCCGGGTATTCCGGCTTTTCACGGCGCAGCAGGCCGGTGATAATCGCCTCGTGGCGCATCTCCTCCCAGAGCACGTTCCAGGTGTCAGCGATCACCTTGGGCAGGGGGCCGTTGATCTCCTCGCGGCGCGTGTAGCCCGGAGGCGAGCCGGCGCCGGCGGGCTGTGTGCCCGCAAAGCGCACAAAGACGACGCCGCTCTGCGGCAAAAAGAGCTGCGGCTTTTGGCCAAAGAGGAGCATTCCGGCGACGGTTACCCTGTGATCCCGATTGACGGCTCCAGAATCCAGGAGGATCTCTTCGCCTGAGAGCTGCTCGCCACGCGGGCGACGCTCATGGCGCTGCCGCTCATAGTCGCGGATCACATCCGCGTCCAGGTCTTGCAGGCTGGCGCCGGGGACGACCTCCTCTTCGAAGCTGGCCGCGCCCTTGGCCATGGCCAGTTGCTGGATCTCGTCGCCGCCCAGGCGGCGGTTGTGCGTGCCGGAGCGGAGGAGGATGGCGCCGTCCTGTAGTGTGTGAAACTCGCTGCTGCGTGGGACAACGATGGCGACAACTGGGCCACGCGCCGTCTCCACACTCTGCCAGTCGGTCTTGACCGGAGGGCGGCATTGCATCTGGGCGCGCAACAGCGCCGCTTCCACGTCCTGCGTCTCCAGGTCGCTGGCGATCTGCCCGCCCGCGCCGATGCCCATGAGAATCGTGCCGCCATCGGCATTGGCGAACGCCACCAGTGTCTCGGCCAGGCGCTCCACGTCCGGCTGCACCATGAACTCGACGAGCTGGCCTCGCCCCTCTCTCAGGATCGTCTTCAGGTCCATCGCTCTCTCCTCGGCTGCCCACCTCTCTGGGGCCGGTCCGGCTTATTCGTCCTGGCGCGCCGGACGCTGGCGCTTGATGGCGCCGGACTTGCTCTTGTCGCTCTCCGCGCCGGCGCTGGCAGCCGAACGGCGCGCGCCGGAAGTGGCAGACTTGGGCTCCGCTGCGGGCGCAGCTGCGTCGCCTCTGCGCCGAGAGCCGGCTGCAGGCGCGCCGCCGGCTTTGGCGGCCGGTATTTCGCTTGCCTTGGCCGCATCAGGCGCGGGCGCAGATGCGGTCGATGCGCGCTTGGCTGTGGTCTCTTTGGCGGGCGGCGCGGCTTTGGACGGCGCGGTAGCGGCGGCTTTCGTGGCCGTCTTGTGGGACATGCCCTTGTCTGCGGAGGCTGCGGGCTGACGGGACGTACGCTGCGGCGTCTCCCGCGCGGGAGCCGTGGTCTCTGCAGTCCCGCTCTTTTTGGCCGTCCTCTCCTTTGATGTAGCTGGCTTCGGCGTGCTGCGCGGTGTCGCTCGATCCAAAGTCGTCTTGGCAGCCGCAGCTTTTGTCTCGGTCGTCGTGCCTGTGGCACGCGCACGACGTGCTTCCGTTTTGCCTGCTGCGGCCTTGCTGACCTTGCGCGCCGGCACCGGCTCAGGCGCGGGGGCCGGTGCCGGCTTTTGCCCGGGGAGTACTGCCACGCAGGTAATGGTGTCATCCTCCGCCAGTGCCATCGTCTTGCGCTTCTCGCGCACCAGCGTGCTCCACGTGGATCGCTCCAGCAGCACCACATCCTCCGCCTTGACGCAGAGCACATTCCCGTTGGCCGAAGTGAGCACGATCTCATCATATGGGTTGACCAGCTCGGCATCCACGATGGGGCCGGTGTCGCCCAGCTTGCCGGGATCGGATGCGCGCACGCCGTTGCCATAGCGCCCCTGTAGCGGATAGTCGCTGAGCGGGCTGCGTTTGGCGTATCCATGTTCCGTGACGACGAGCAGTTGCTCCTCGCCGCGTGCCACCACCATGGCGGCGACAGCGTCTCCTTCGGCGAGCTTGATCGCCCAGACGCCGGCGGCGCTGCGCCCCATCGGCCGCACCTCCTCCTCCGGGAAGCGGATCGCCTGCCCCTGCCTGGTAACGAGCAGCAATTCCTCATTCCCGCGCGTCAGGCGTGCCGAGACGATCTCATCCCCCTCGTCCAGCGTGGTCGCCTGCAGACCACCTGCGGGAATCTGGCTGAACTCGCCGATCTCTGTGCGCTTGATGCGGCCGTTGCGCGTAGCAAGCGTCACATAGCGCTCTTCGGTCAGGTCTGCCGTCGTCAAAAAGGCGGTTACGCGCTCCTTTTCCGCCAGGCCCACCATGCTGGCAAGCTGCTGGCCTTTTTCCTGACGATCCACACCCAGAATACGGTGCACCTGATCCTGAAAGACGTTGCCGCGATTGGTGAAGAACAGGATCGTGTTTCGGGTGTTGGTCGGCGCGAGGAGCGTCACGGCATCCCGCGCGCCGACTGAGAGGCGCATGTTCGTCGGTCGTGTAACCCTGCAATCGGCAAAGGGAAGGCGCGTGATATAGCCGCGTTCGGTCAAACCGACAAAAACCTCGGCGTCAGGGATCAGATCGCCCTCCTGCAATTCGCCCGTCTCCGTGTCGACAATGTGCGTGCGGCGCGCATCGCCATAGGCGCGCTTGATGTCCTGCATGTCCTCTTTGATAAGGTAGAGGATCTTGCGCGGATTGGCCAGCAGGTCTTCCAAGTAGGCGATCTGCTGGATCACGTCAGCATACTCGTCCTCGATCTTCTTCCGCTCCAGCGCGGCCAGTCGGCGCAACTGCATGTCGAGGATAGCGCGGGCCTGGATCTCGGATAGCCTGAACTTGCGCATCAGGTTCTGCATCGCCGTCTCCGCCGTCTGTGAGCGGCGGATAGTGTTGATCACCTCGTCCAGGTGGTCAAGGGCGATCTTGAGCCCCTCTAGCACATGTGCCCGGGCGCGCGCCCGGTCCAGCTCAAAGCGGCTGCGCCGCGTGATCACCTGATGTCGATGTTCAATGAACAGGTGCAGCGCACGCTTGAGGGGTAGCAGGCGCGGCGTCATATCCACCAGCGCCAGGATGTTGACACCAAAAGTGCCCTGCATCGGCGTGTCTTTGAAGAGCTGCTCGATGGTGGGGCGCGGGTCCTCGCCCCGCTTGAGCTCGATGACGATGCGCATTCCCTGGCGGTCTGATTCGTCGCGCAGGTCAGAGATGGTCTCGATGCGGTGATTGCGCACCAGCTCGGCGATGCGCTCGATGAGATTCGCCTTGTTAACCTGGTATGGCAGCTCGGTAACGATGATGCGCGAGCGCCCGCCCTTGACATCCTCCGTGTGCACTTTGGAGCGGACGACCAGCTTACCTTTGCCGGTGGCATACGCCTGCCGTATCCCCTCTTTGCCGAGGATGATGCCGCCGGTGGGAAAGTCCGGCCCGGGCACAAAGCGCAAGAGGTCCTCCACGGTGATGTCATCCAGCTTGTCGTAATGGTCAATCAAGTAGATGATGGCGTCGGCCAGCTCGCTCAGGTTGTGGGGCGGAATGTTCGTCGCCATACCGACGGCAATGCCTGCCGCGCCGTTCAGCAGCAGGTTGGGCACACGGCTGGGCAGGACGGATGGCTCCTTGAGGCTGCCGTCAAAGTTGTCCACAAAGTCCACCGTGTCCTTGTCAATGTCAACCAGCATCTCCTCGGCGATGGCTGCCAGCCGCGCCTCCGTGTAGCGCATCGCTGCCGCGTTATCGCCATCTACCGAGCCAAAGTTGCCCTGCCCGTCAACCAATGCGTAGCGCATGGAAAAGTCTTGCGCCATGCGCACCATCGCCTCATACACCGGTTCGTCGCCATGCGGGTGATACTTGCCCAGCACCTCGCCGACGATACGGGCGCTCTTCTTGTACGGGCGATCGTGGCGCAGCCCCATGTCGTCCATGGCGTAGAGGATGCGACGCTGCACCGGCTTGAGCCCATCGCGCACGTCGGGCAGAGCGCGCGCCGTGATCACGCTCATGGCGTAGTCCAGATACGACTCGCGCATCCTGCCAACGATATCTACTTGTTCAACTGTGCCGATCTCCATCTATCAACCGCCTTTGCCGGAATTACTGCCTTGTGACTCAGACATGGTGACAGAACAAAAGTTCTAGCCCATTCTAGCATATCTTTGGCTCTGTGTCAACTGTCAGCGAGAAAGCGAATGATTGTGCACAAGCCTGGACCACTTGTGCCATTGCGAGGGGGCTTGCCCCCGCGGCGCCCTCCTCTTCAGCCAGCAGGGGATTGCTTCGCCGCTGTGCGGCTCGCAATGACGGGGCCTGCGTCATTGCGAGGAAACAGAGCGACCGCGGCAATCTCCTCTCACGTTAGCGAGCGATTGCTTCGCCGCTGTGCAACTCGCAACGCTTTCTGCATCGGGCACATCACGAATCCCGCTTATGCATGCCCACGGTGCATTACAGTTGCACTTTCTGGAAGCGCCCGCGACACGGGTTATCTGGGGCGATCCAAAGGGTCGCCTGCTGAGGCGAAAAGATCAGGCTCACACGTGTTGCCAGTTCTCCCCGCTGCATGCCGTGCTGGCAGATGGCGCCAGGAGCGCTGTCGTGATCGGCCAGGATCTTTTGCAGGGCATGTGGGGTGATGTATCCGCTCCTCTCCTGCAGCAGCGTGCGCACCCGCTGCAAGCGGGTGCGGCTGGAGAGCATCACCTCTGGCGCACGCACACGCTCCAGCGCCTGCAGCTTTTGGCTCAAAAAATGGTTCGTGTGCGGGTAGAAATCGCTTTCCAAGAGCGTCAGAGAGACCTGCGTCGCCGAGGTCTCGACGTTGACGGCGCGGCCCGTGGCATCCGCCACGAGATAGTTGTGTCCGGAGCAGCGCTGCACCTCCAGCATGACGCGGATGGCGTTCTCCAGCGTGAGCTGCCGCAGCGCCTTGCGCAGCACAAAGACGAACGTGATGCCATCCTGCGCATCGGTCGGTACCAGGTTATTGGCCACGATCGCGAGGCCCGCCTCGTTCATGCCGGCTAGACCGAGACTCCCCGCCGCGCTGACAATGAGCGCGGCCGGCGCATCGTCGGGGTAGAGCCGCAGCACAACCGGCTGCGCGCATTCGCCGGTGGGCGCACTCCGCGTCTGGCCGATATAGGGCGTCCCGTCCGGCGACACATTGCGACCGGTCCAAAAGGCGGTCTCTTCTCGCGCCGAGGCTGCATCATATAGCATGCCCATGAGGTCGGCATCCCCATTGGCCACCAGAAGCTCCAGCGGATCCACGCGCGCCGCCTCGGCCAGCGCGGCGAGCTCCTCCATCAGGCTGGGGTCATACGCCTCGTGCAGATCCCAAACGCGGCGCCCCACCTCTAGGGCTGCATCAAGCAGCGTCTGCTGGCGTTCACCGGCCACCGCCGTCAACCGCTGCATGCGTTGCTCCACCATGTCCGCGACGTGTGCCCGCAGACGTGCGCCATGTTCGCGCCCAATCTGGCGTGGCGACCCCTCTAGCTCGACAACGGCTAATGCCATGCTCATCCTTCTCCTGCTGTCTTGCCCGTGCACGGGCCTTGCACCCAACGTTGGACCAAGTCGCGCACCGCGGCCTGCAGCAGAGTTCCCGTCTTGGGCCCCATAGACATGCTTTCCACATAGCTTTTGCCCGGGTCCAGATAGTTCGCGGGCCGGCGGAAATCCACTTCCGGGATGATGTAGCCCAGCTCGTCATTGGCAAGGCCGATCAGGAATGGGATCTCGCCGGGAAGCATCCGCCGCAGCTCTTTTCCCAAGTCCGGGGACACCTCACCGGGACATCCCAGGATGGCGATTGGGCCGAGGGTCGTCAGCGTGGCCACTGTCTCGGCGCTGGTGGGCCGCACCCCTCTGGCGATTTGCGGGCGGATCAAACCCAGCAGACGCGCTGCCTGAAAGAGCGGATTGTCCAGCGGCACGGTGAAGACCTGCGACGCGTGGCGGAACTCGCCATGGATCACCGGCGCGTCGCGGAGGATGCTCTCCGTCTGCTCTGCCAGATCCTCTCCCATCGCCTGTGCCTGTGCAAAGGTGTGCTCGGGCACCTGCGGCGTCACCAACCCGCCGAGGTCGGCGCTGGTGTAGATGGCTGTGCCCCAGCCATCCGCCTCCAGCTTTGCCCGGAGATAGTGTGGGAAATCGGATGTGATGAGCTGATTCTGGCTCCACAGCACCTCAGGGTGGCAGCCGATGTTGACCAATGTGGCGATCGGCTCTCCCTCCGGACTTTCCGCGACGAGGCATGGAAACGCGGTATCCAGCACGCCGGGGTGGCGCGAGTTGCGCATCCAACCCTGCACCTCGCCGACAGCGGCGCGGACGCGAGCCGGACGCAGGTCGGCGAGCGCGGCCTCCACCGCAGCGGCGATCTGCTGCTCCACCCGGCGCTGGTACCTCTTGTTGATGCCGGAGGAGACATAGTTGCACCCCCAAAGCCCCAGCGTATCGGGGCCGGAATGCGTGTGTGAACAGCAGACGATCAGCCCATCAGGCAAGTGGCCACATTCGGCTAGCAACTTGGCCGTCGCCAGCACGTCGGCGCGCGCCAGGCCGATCAGGTCGCATGCGGCCAGCACCCATGTGGCCGCGCCATCGCTCAACGCCAGCGCGCGCACCCAGAGATCATCGTGCACGCCGGTGGCGGGGCGATTGTTGTCAAAGCCGGCCAGCCAGACCTTCTCACCCGTCGCCAAATCCGGCGTGATTGTCAGCGCGCTGGCGCCGGCCCACAGGCCGGTGGGAGAAGGGGCTAATGTGGGGTGCGCCGCCGTCTCCTGGCTGGTATCGCGTCTGCAGCCCGCTGCGAAGATGCCTGCCAGTAACGCCGCGCACCATTGCAGGAACCGCCGCCGGCTGATGCGCGGCCGCGATGCTGGCAACATCGTCGCCCATATGGTCTCCATGCCCACTCGCTGCCTCGATTCCCAGCATACAGGTTCAGTGGTACTGGCCTCCATTATACCATGCGTTGATCTGGCCGCAAGTTTGCGTCGCGCCGGGATGGCACTATAATGGGTATGTGAGCACATTCTATCAACGGGTCTATGAGATTGTGGCGCGCATCCCGCCAGGCCATGTGGTAACGTACGGCCAGATTGCGTGCGCTCTGGAGATGCCATGGGCGGCGCGCACCGTCGGCTGGGCCATGCGCGCCTGTCCGCCCGGCCTGCCCTGGCATCGCGTGGTCAACCAGCGGGGTGCCAGCAGCCTGCCGGAGGAGTATGCGGCGGAGCAAAGGCAACGTCTGGCCGCGGAGGGTGTTCACTTTACAGGAGGGCGAATCAACCTTGACCGATACCGATGGGATATTGAGCCGCCGGGTGCGGGCTGAACTGCGCAAGCTACCGGCCGTTGACAAGCTCCTGCAGGAGCCGGAGATTCAGGCGCTGGTGCAGGAAAGCGGCCACGAGGTGGTCGTGGAGAGCGCGCGCGCCGTATTGGACGAGCTGCGTGGACGGATTCGTGGCGGCGACCCCGCGCCGGCCCGCGAGGCGCTCATCGTTGCGGTGCGGGAGCGGCTGCTGGCCGTAACCTCTCCCACCTTGCGCACCGTGATCAATGCCACCGGCGTTATCATCCACACGAACCTCGGACGCGCGCCGCTGAGCGCGGCGACGCTGGCCGCGATGCGCGAGGCGGGTGGAGCGTACAACAACCTGGAATACAACCTGGCAGTGGGGGAGCGCGGCTCGCGTTACGAGCACGCGGAAACGCTCCTCTGTCGCCTCACCGGCGCGGAGGCGGCGTTGCTGGTCAATAACAACGCTGGCGCGGTGCTGCTGATGCTGATGGCGCTGGCGCAGGGCCGCGAGGTGATCATCTCACGCGGCCAACTGGTGGAGATCGGCGGCGGCTTTCGCGTGCCCGACGTGATGGCACAGAGCGGGGCGCGCTTGGTTGAGGTGGGGACGACGAATCGGACTTATCTGCGCGATTACGAGCAGGCGATTGGCGGGGAGACGGTGCTTTTGTTGCGCGTGCACTCGTCCAACTTTCGCCTGATTGGCTTTACGCACGAGGTGTCGCTTGGCGAGCTAGTGGCACTGGGGCGAGAGCGTGGCCTGATGGTCGTGGATGATCTGGGCAGCGGCAGTCTGGTGGATACCGCCCAGTTTGGCCTGGCGCATGAGCCGATGGTGCAGGAAAGCGTGGCGGCAGGCGCGGATCTGGTCTCCTTTAGCGGTGACAAGTTGCTGGGTGGCCCGCAGGCTGGAATCATCGTGGGCAGGGCCGATCTGGTGGCCCGGCTCAAGCGCCATCCACTGGCACGCGCGCTGCGCGTGGACAAGACGACGATCGCGGGCGTGCAGGCGAACTTGCTGCACTATGTGCGGGGCGAGGCGACGCGCGAGATACCCATCTGGCGCATGATCGCCATGTCGCAGCGGGAGATCGAGTCGCGTGCGTCTGCCTGGGCGGCACAGCTTGCACGGATGGGCCTGCCGGCTGTGGTCAGCGAGGGGCGCTCTACGGTGGGTGGCGGTGCGCTGCCGGGAGAGACGCTGCCCACCTGCGTTGTGGCGTTGGCTGCGCCCTCGCCTGATGCGCTGGCCAAGCGGCTGCGACAGGCAACTCCGCCGGTGGTGGCCCGCATCGAAGGTGATCGGCTGCTCCTGGATCCGCGCACTGTGCTGCCGGGCCAAGATGATGATCTGTTGTGCCGCGTGCACGAGGCGTGGCAAGCCCGAGGGGAGGGAGAAGACGAATGAGCGAGGAGACTATACACGACAATGAGAGAGCTGAATGGGACGAGAACGAGGCGCGCGCGGCACTGGAGGCGCGGATCGCGGCCCGTCTCTCGACCCTCAATGAGGCTACACTGCGACGCCTCGACGAGTTGACGATCGCCGCCGAGACGCCTCCGGCGACACCCCCGGCGGCGCCTGATACGGTAAGCCGACGGCAATTCCTCACGACGGTGGCTGTGGGCGGCGTCGCGCTGGTAGCGAGCAACGCGGCCACAGCGTTGCTCGCCTTGGATCGAGGCGCGGATGGCGGTGAAAGCCGTGCGCGGACCGAGCTCTTACCACAACTCACGCGGTTGCGCGACCTCCTCGCGCTCTACGAACGCCTGGAGAAAGTGCCACTGGATAGCCTGGTGCGCGCCGGCATCAGCGCGGTAGGGTTGGTGCTGCGTGCGCTGCGCCAGGGCGCCAACCTGCTGAACGCCGGCATTGAGCTGGTGGACATGGCGCTGGCGCAGGTGGAGGCGGCGCTTGCCACCCTGCGTGAAGGAACCGAGTTGGTCGAGGGCGTGGTGGACAACCTGATCCAGCGTGTTACCTCGCTCTGGGCGCTGTTGAGCGAGGTAACCGGCGTGGCTATCCCAATCGCCGAAGCGGTGGGAGCGTTCTTCTCCAATATCCTGGAAAAGATCCCCTTTGGCGTGGGCGCCAAGATCAAGCAGATCATCGAGTGGCTGCAAGAGCTGGTGGCATCCTTGCCGGAAGGACTAGCCAATATCAAAGCCCGCCTGCTGGCGCCGCTGCGCACCGAGTGGGTGGATACCGATAGCAGCGAGAGCCTCGAGGTTCGCCTTCTCAGCCCGCTGCGCGCGAACGTGCTGGGACCCGGCCGGCAGATGATTGCCGAGATCGAGAACCTGGCGTCGCAGTGGGAGACGCAACTGGAGAAACCGGTGCAGAACGCGTTGGAGGAGCGCGCTGCCATTCGCGCTCAGATCAGTGCCTATCGGCGTCAGTACCGCATATAGACAGCGTGACGGCGGACGGGTTGCTGCCCTGCCAAGGGGTGGCCTGTCCGCCCCCGGGCTTTACGCGTCCTTGCGTGCCCAATCGTACGGGATCTGGTCGGTATGCGCGGGCAGGCGGTATTCGTCCGGCTGCTGGTAGTTGTATAGCTCCGTGGGCACGTTGATGATCAGCGTCGTCTCCTCGCTGATCCCCTTGAAGCCGTGCATGACGCCCGGCGGGATTTTGATCATCATGGGATTCAGCGAGCCGATGAAGAACTCGTTGATCTCTCCATGGGTGGGCGAGTCCTCCCGGCCATCGTAGAGCACCACCTTGGCCATTCCCTGCACGCAGATAAAGTGGTCGCTCTGGATTTTGTGGTAATGCCATCCCTTGACGACGCCGGGGTACACGGCGGTAACATAGACCTGGCCGAACTTGTCGTACTCTTCCCAGTCGGAACGCAGCATCTCCATCAGATAGCCGCGCTCATCCGGGATGACGCGCAGTTTACGTGTCTTGACTCCCTCGATCAACGTAAGCCTCCTCGCCCGATATTCTGCTCAGAGCAATCTAAACGATGCAAACACCAGCAGCGGGACGCCCAGCCCGATCAGCCCGCCGATGATCGTCTGCGCCCAGCTGTGCGCGCCGACTGTGACTCGCGCCCACGCCACGATCGGCACGAGCAGGAAGAGGGGCGCAGCAAACGGACCCAGGATGATCGTCAGCATCGTGGCTATGCTGGTCATTCCCATCACATGTTGGCTGACCTTCCAGAAGAGGGTGATCGCGATGGTGACCAGCACGAGCACCACGCCGCTGGCAAACACTGCCTGCAGGGTGCGCGGCCCGGCGAGTCGCCAGAGCACCAGGAGCGGCACAATGGCCGCGACAATGGCCATCAGGATGAGAGACGGTTGCACGCGCTCCTCACGACGCGAGATGTGCCAGTCGCTGATGACTCCGCGCCGTAGTTGCACGGTGAGGTAGATGTACGGCAGGCCGACGGAGATGAGCACTGCAAAGACCATCCAGGCGAGCGCCATCAGCCAGTTCGCGGTGCCACGCCACGCGGCTGCCACGAGCACCAAGGCGGTCCAGTAAAGCGGGTTCAAGTAGCGCGAGATGGCAGTGGCCCAGGAGCGCGCCTCGCGCATCTCGCTGATCAGCATGGCGAGCAGAATGAGGCTGCCGCCAAAGACGGCGCGCGGGCTCAGCCGCTCCCCGGCCAGCAGGTAGCCAAAGAGCGCGGCAAACACCGGCTCCATAGCAAAGACGAGGGCGGTGTGGGTGGGCGTGGTATAGCGGCTGACGCCGTTCTGGATGCCAAAGGCAACGCACGTGGCGAGGATGCCAGTGAAAGCGGCCGCGATGGCCACCTGTGCCGGAATGGGCCACAGGGCGGTGCCTGCGACGGGCGCTTCGAATGGCGTCACAGCAAGGCTGGCCAGCGCCACGAACGCGATCTGCACCGTCGTGAGCGCCATGGCATCAGTGCGCGGCGCCAGCAGGCCGACGGCGGTGATGTGCGCGCCGAAGGAGATGGCGCAGGCGAGGATCAGGAGATCGCCACGCTCGACCGCCAGGCTGTCACGCAGCGAGAGGAGTGCCAGCCCCACAAAGGCAAGCGCAGTCGCCAGGATCACCCGCGGCTCGGGCTTGCGCCGCGCCAGGAGCGCCGTCAGGATCGGCACCGTTACCGTCTGCAGGCCGGTGATGAACCCCGCTTTGGAGGCGCTGGTATAGCGCAGGCCCATCGTCTGGAAGGCATAGCCGCTAAACAGGAACAGGCCGATCAGCGCTCCGGCGCCCAGACCCCACCATCTCAGCTTGCGCAACCGCCGCCCGAAGACGAGGATCATGCCGAAGGTGGCCAGGCCAAAGCGCCACGTCAGGAAGGCGAACACCGGATACTGGTTCACGGCGTTCTGCACCGCCACGAACGTGCCGCCCCAGATCAGCGTCACCAGGAGCAACGCAAGATCGGCGGCGAGCTGCTTGCGGCCCAGGGTTTGGCTCAAGGTTGCATGCTCCGGCGCAGTGGATGCTTGGGTAAGGTCGCCCGATTGGGTCACGGTTGACATCGTTGTTGACTGCTTGCGTACAGGCCTATGCCTACGGCTACGGCAAGGTTCAGGGAGTCCACCTCGCTGCTTTGCGGTATCTGGACACTGGATCCGATGGTGGAGTACGAGTCATCCAGCCCCTCACCTTCGCTGCCAAAGATGAGCGAAAACGGGGTGCAAAACCTCACCTCTGGCAGCCGGTGTTTCCCGTCCGTCATAAAGGGATAGTAGTGGTTATGGAAGCGGGTCTTATACTCGGCGAAGGACGCCAGATACGCAAAGTGCAGCCTGAAGATCGCACCCATAGAAGCCCTGATCACCCTGGGATCGAAGATGTCAACGGCCGGCTCGATCACTGCCAGGTTGACTACGCCGAATGCCACCGCCGTCCGCGCGATCGTCCCCATGTTGCCCATGTCACTGGGACGGACGAGGACCAAGTGATTGCCGCACTGCAAAGGCGACTCGTACTTGCGGAACACCCCGATCGCATAGATGTTCTCGGCGCCAGACAGCCTGCGGATGGCGGTATCGGCGGTCTGTACAGGGATGTTGGCGCGATCGGCCAACGTGCATATCTCCTGCACGCCGGTGTTCCGATCGCCTTTCGAGCTGATAAGGACCCGCACGACCGTGTCCAGGCGAGTTCGCAGCAGCTCCAGCGTAGGGAACACGCCGATGGAGTACGCAAGATCGTCATCCTTCTTGTACCTTCTCAGAGCCACGCTGTCCCCCCAACCTCCCACCCCAAGCTTGACCGGATCGGCATTGTAGCATAGAATGCGCGGTGGGTCAAGGCCTTTGCCCGCCTCCCCCCAATTCCTGCGTGAGGAGATGGAGATGATCATCGAGACGCGTACACCGGCGCGGGCCGCGCTCATCGGCAACCCATCGGATGGCTTCAACGGTGTAACGATCGCCTTTACTTTCGACAACTTTTGCGCGGGCGTGCGGCTGTGGGAGTCGCCGGAGTTGGAGATCCGCCCCTGGCGGATGGACCGCTTGGTGTTCCGCAGCCTGGAAGACCTTGTACACAACGTCACCAACTATGGCTACTATGGCGGGACGCGGCTCATCAAGGCGATCATCAAGGTCTTCTATGACTATTGTGCCGAGCTGGGCATCCACCTCGACCGGAAGAACTTTACCATCATGTACGCCTCGACCATCCCGGTGCGGGTGGGGTTGGCCGGATCGAGCGGCATCATCACCTCGGCGCTGCGCGCGCTGATGCGCTTCTATGGCGTCTCGATCCCGCAGGAGGTGTTGCCCAACCTGATCTTGCAGGCCGAGTCGAAGGAGCTCAAGATCGGCGCGGGGCTCCAGGACCGCGTCGTGCAGACCTATGGCGGCCTCGTTTATATGGACTTTGACAAAGAGCTGATGAAGCGCGGCTTTGGGCACTATGAGAATCTCGATGTCAGGCTGCTGCCGCCGCTCTTTGTGGCGTATGACGACTCGGCGACGGAGGGAACCGAGCTGTTCCACAACCCGCTGCGCGAGCGCTATCAGCAAGGCGATCGCGTGGTGATTGACTCGCTCAACCTGATCGCCGAGGGCGCGCGGCAATTCCGGACGTACCTGGAGCAGGGAGACATCGCCCGCATGGAGCAGCTGCTGGATGAGAATTTCGACCTGCGCTGCAAGATACAGCAGGTCAGCCCGCTGAACCAGCGGCTGGTCGCAGCGGCGCGCAGCGTGGGAGTGAGCGCCAAGCTGTGCGGCTCGGGCGGCGCGGTGGTGGGCATCTGCCGCGATGAGGAGACATATCGCCGGCTGGGCGAGGCGTACCAGAAGATCGGCGCCACGCTGCTTCGGCCGCGCGTGGTCGAATATCCTTTTGATAACATCCAGATCGATCCGTTCGCGAATGGACAAGGCTCCTAGCGGATCGGGCGGGAAGAGAGGAACGAGAATGCCAGAGTATCGTGCATGGCCATTCCAGGAGGCGCAGCAGCTTGTCCGCCAGGTGGGCGAGACGGAGGAGGCGGTGGTGTTCGAGACCGGCTTTGGCCCCAGCGGCCTGCCGCACATCGGCACTTTTGCCGAGGTGGCGCGCACCACGTGGGTGCGTCACGCCTTTGAGACGCTGACCGGCCGCCGCACCAAGCTGATCGCCTTCAGTGACGACATGGACGGCCTCCGTAAGGTGCCGCTCAACATGCCGCAGCAGGAGATGCTGGCGCAGCACATCGGCAAGCCGCTCTGCCATATCCCCGACCCCTTTGGCTGCCACGAGAGCTACAGCGCCCACATGAACGCCAAACTGCAAGAGTTCCTAGACGCCTACGGTTTTGACTACCAGTTCCAGAGCTCACATGAGGCGTACACGCGGGGCGATTTCAACGCAGGGTTGTCTATCCTGCTGGGCAGGGCGGCGGAGGTGGAAGCGATCATCCGCCCCACGCTGCGGGAGGAGAACCGCGAGGATTGGACGCCATTCTTCCCGATCTGCGCGCGCTGCGGCCGTGTCTATACCACCCGCGTTACCGCGTATCATCCGGAGAACAACACGCTGGACTATGTCTGCGACCAGGAGCTGCACGGCGTGCGCGGCTGCGGCCATCAGGCTACCACAAGCGTCCTGGATGGCCATGTCAAGGTCGGCTGGAAGGTGGACTGGGCGCTGCGCTGGTACACCTACGACGTGGCGTACGAGATGTACGGCAAGGACCTCACTGAATCCGCCCAGCTTTCCTCGCGCATCGTGCGGCTGATGGGCAAGGAACCGCCCATCGGCCTGATCTATGAGATGTTCCTGGACAAGGACGGCAAAAAGATCTCCAAGAGCGTCGGCAGGGGGCTGACGGTGGACGCATGGCAGAGCTATGCCCCGATCGAGTCGCTGCTCTACTATATCTTTGCCAGCCCGCGCAAGGCCAAGCGGCTCTACTGGGAGATCGTGCCGCGCTGTGTGGATGACTATCTGGACGAGCTGCGCAAGTACCCGATGATGACCGCAGATGAACAGGTGAACTCGCCCATCTGGCATGTGCACAACTGCGGGCGAGAGGTGCCATCGTACACCGCCGAGGTGAGCTACTCCATGGTGGACAACGTGCTATCGGCGCTAGCCACTGACTCGCCGGACCTGGTGATGGAGTATCTGGAGCGGTATGACCCGCGCGTGCCGGAGAACGCGGCCATCGTGCGCGATCTGGTGAACAAGGTGCTCAACTATTACCGCGATTTTGTGCTGCCGACCAAGACCTACCGGCAGCCGGGGACGGAGGAGCGCGCCATGCTGTTGGCGTTGCGCGACCGGCTCATCGAGCACGAGGGCGACAATGTGGACGAGCTACAGGCGATCCCCTTCGCGGTGGCGAAAGAGTTCAACATGCCCGCGCCGGCGTTCTTCCAGCTCTTCTATCAGGTGGTGCTGGGGCAGGAGCGCGGCCCGCGTTTCGGCTCCTTCGCCCTGCTGATCGGCAAGGAGAAGCTGGCGGGGCTGATCGCGGCGCGGGTGGGGGGAGAGAAGTGAAGGGCGGGGCAAGTTTCACTCCAGACAGATCGAGAAGGCCAATCCTTACTGCTGCAAGCAGACCTCGATGCCTGGCCGCTGCACTACAACATGGGCCGTCGGCCCATTGAAACCATCAACCTGTACCTGGTTAGCCGCCCAACGGCTGGCGGCTCACCTGCGCGGCGGCTGGGGTGACGGGCCTCCGCCAGAGACCTCGGCGGCAGGCCCGGCCGACTTCACAACCGCGCATGATAGCCGCGTCAGGTGCAGCCGCAGGTTGGGCGCGCTCTGTGAATACTCCTTGAGATAGACTCCTCCTCAGGTCCGCTCAAGCCACAGACCGAGCATGTGCCGCACCGATATGATCTCGCACGTGTGATAGCTATTATGGGCAATGACTCCCTGAATGACCTGATAGCGATTCGGCCGGCCCGCTGCGATCGGCTCGCCTATCTCTACGTCGCTGAGACTGGCAACCAGCGCGGCCAGTTCGCGGTTCACCGCAATCACACGGTCTCGCGCTGCTTGCCACCCTTGCTCATCCGCCGGGTCCCCGGGCGGGGGCCAGCCATGCTCGTCCCCCAGCGTCTGGCGGTCAACTGGGAGGCTGCGCAGGCGCAGAGAGGCGACCTCTTGCCAGAAGCGCAGGTGATTGGTCAATGCCCAGATGCTATTGAACCGCGGAGCCGGCACAGAGGTAGCTTGAACGGCCGTCAGGCCGCTTGTTGCGACGGTGAACGGGGTGAACCAACCGTTGTCCGGGCGAGTGAACAGCCCCTCCAGTGTGTCAGCCAGGTGTCGTGCTTCTGACATGGGGAGCACCTCACTTGTTTCTACCGCTGAGCGCGCCCAACTACTGATTATGCGGAATCCGTCTTCTCTGATTTGGTGTCTGGGACGGAATCCTCCTAACGCGCTCCCAGGCTTGCATTTGCGGAATGCTTTCGTGGGTATCCTATCCGCACCCTTTTGCAGAATGCCCGGCGTTGCCTGATGAGCCACCAGGGATTATAGGGAAGACCGAAACCCGTCAATATCAGGCGTTGGCCTCCGGCGGCGCCGCTCACCCATCAGTTACGCCCTCGCGACAGATTCCCCCATCCGCCGTGGCGATGAGCGCCGTGCCGGCGCCATCCACGTCCGGCACGACCACCTCGCCGGCGGCGACGCGCCGCTCCACCACGAGGCCGGACAGCCGCCGCGCGATATCCAGTAGCTGCGCCTTGGCGACGGGCGCGGCGGTGCGCACCGGCAACGGCCGCCCCCACGCCGTCGCCAGCGTCGTCGTCAGCACGCGCCGCGGCGCGGTGGCCTCCTGCAGCGCATACTCCCGCCCACGGCGGCAGCTCGCGCCCTCCACCGTCGGCTCCTGGCCGTTCTCCCCCGGCCTCACCTGCAACCGGCAACCAAGCGGGCAAACAATGCAGAGATATTCGTTCACGTCCTGTCCTTTCGTCGCTGAGATGTCCCGCGCGCTAGCAGAACGGCTCGCCCGTCGCCGTAACGCGCACCTGCTCTCGCCCGGCAAAAAGCCGTCGCTCCACCTCCCACTTGACCATCTCGCCTGGCACGCAGACGCGGTGTCGTGCGCTGGCCAGCGCGCGGTCGCCGTCCCAGAGCTGCACTGTAACGTTCTTGATCGGCTGCTGCACGCGGAAGGAGAGGGTGAGGCGCTCCGACTCGCCGGAGGTGCGGACGTGCTGCGGCACGACGTAGCGTACCCCGTCCCCCGGCCGCACCGCCACCGTGGGCGGTGCGGGCGATTCGCCGACCGCATAGCGCGCTGCCTGCTGCCCCGCGGCGAACCCCTCCAGGCTCACCCAGTCCGCGAGATCCGACACATGCAGGCTGTTGCCCCCAGCAAAGAGGCCGGGGACGCTCGTGGCAAAGCGATCATCCACCACCGGCCCGCCGGTGAGCGGGTCAATGGCCGTGCCCGCAGCGCGTGCCAGCTCGTTCTCCGGGATCAAGCCCACCGCCAGCAGCAGCAGGTCGCAGGCGATGGTCTCGCTGCGCCCGGTGTCCAGCTCGGTGATGACCACCGCCTCCAGGCGCGGCGAGCCGATCAACTGCGTCGCCGTGCTGCGCAGTTGCAGCGGGATGTCGAAATCGTGCAGGCATTGCACCACGTTGCGCGATAGACCCGCCGCGTATGGTAGGATCTCCACCACGCGCAGCACCGTGGCCCCCTCCAGCGTCAGCCGTCGCGCCATGATCAGGCCGATGTCGCCGGAGCCGAGCACCAAGACGCGCCGCCCGGGCAGATAACCGTTGATGTTGACCAGGCGCTGCGCCGTCCCTGCCGTCAATATGCCTGCCGGGCGCGTGCCCGGAATCGCCAGATTGCCCCGCGTGCGCTCGCGACAGCCGGTGGTGAGCACCAAGGCGCGCGGCGTCAGCTCGCGCCGTCCCTGGCGCGGGTGAAAGAGCGTCAACCCGCCCGCGGGGCTGAGTGCCGTGACCATGGACTGCGGCCAGTACTCGATGTCGGTCTGGCCGATCTGCTGCCAGAAGTGCATCGCATACTCCGGCCCGGTCAGGTCGCGGCCAAAGTATTGCAGGCCAAAGCCGTTGTGAATGCACTGCTTGAGGATGCCGCCCGGCTCCTCCTCGCGATCAATCAAGACCACGCGCTTGGCGCCGCTCTGCCGCGCCCCCAAGGCGGCGGCCAGCCCCGCCGGCCCCGCCCCGATCACAGCCACATCTATCGCGTCTCCAGCCACGTTTCCCTCCGTTGTGCGATGTCGGCTCTATCGCCAGGCTGCCTTGTTCCGGTCAAGCACGATCTCCGATCCTACGCCATCCTTGCGCACTTTGGACAGCGGGACGCCCAACTCGCGCGCCAGAATCTCCATCACGCGCGGGCCGCAGAATCCGCCCTGGCAGCGGCCCGCGCCCGCGCGCAGCCGCCGCTTGATGGCGTCCACCGTCCGCGCCGGCACCGGCGCGTGGATGGCCTGCACGATCTCCGCCTCGCTGACATGCTCGCAGCGGCAGATGAGGTGGCCGTAGCGCGGGTCCTGGCGGCAGAGCGCCGCTGCTTGCTCTGGCGTGGCGTCGCGGATCAGCGGGATGGCGGGACGCTCCGGTCGGTAGTTGGGCCGCGGGCGCAGCGCGAGACCCGCCTCCTGCAGCAGCTCGCGCACATAGCGTGCCAGCTCCGGCGACGCAGAGAGGCCGGTGGAGCGGATGCCGGCGGCGTGGATCAAACGCGGCGCGCGCTCCGACGGGCGAATCTCAAAGCGGCCGGTGCTACACACTGACCGCAGCCCGGCGTATTGCGTGATCGTCTTGCGGTACGGTTCCAGCATCGGCACGAGCTTCTGCACGCCCGCTGCCACACGCCTCAGGCCGTCCTGGGTTGTGCTGTTGTCGGCCTTGTCCTGGATGTCATCGGCGGTGGGGCCTAGCAGGAGATTGCCATCAATGGTGGGCGAGACGAGGATGCCCTTAGTGATCGGCGTGGGCACCGGCAGGATGACGCGCTGCGCCAGATGCCCTTCCGTCTTGTCGAGGATGTAGAACTCGCCCTTGCGTGGCGTGATGGTGAAGCTATCATCCCCCACCATGCGCGCGATCTCGTCGGCATACAGCCCTGCGGCATTCACCACCCACGAGGCGCGCAGCGTGCGCCGCGACGTAACCACCTCGATCGCTGTGTCATGCGCTTGCAGCGCCCTCACCGGCTCCTCCAGATACACATGCGCGCCGTTGAGCACGGCGCTCTCGGCATAAGCGATGGGCAGGAGATGCGAAGAGGTGATGCTCTCGCCGGGGATGTGCAGGCCGCCTGCCACCTGTGGGTTGATGTTCGGCTCCAGCGCCAGCAGCTCGTCCGCGCGCATGCGACGCACCGAGTGGACGCCATTCTGGCGCGCCTCCTCCAGCACCGCCTCGCAGTTGCGCAGATCCGCCTCGTCCAGTGCCACCATGATCGCGCCGCAACGGCGGAAAGGCACCTGTAGCGTCTGGCAGATCTCCTCCCAGCGCGGGTTGGAGCGCGTAACCAGCGCAGATTCGAGCGTGCCCGGATGGGCGTCAAAGCCGGTGTGGGCGATGCCGCTATTCGCCTTGCTGATAGCATCGCAGACGTCGGGCCGCTTTTCCACCAGCGCCAGCGAGAGGTCGTATTTGGCCAGCTCCCAGAGAATCGCCGTGCCGACGACGCCGCCGCCGATGATCACCACGTCGTATTGAAGGGTCGAGTCGGTCATGATCACCTCGTCTCGCGATGGGTTCCTGCACACGTGTGCAGCAGGATCTTACCACCAAACGGCTCGGATGTCAAAAAGAGAGGCACCTGTCGCGGTGCCTCTCTGCTGCTGCGTGGCGAGAGCGACGGCTAGCGCCCCTGCTCCACCTCGCTGACCACCCGCGCCAGGATATCCAGCCCCTCGGCGGCCTGCGCGGGGGTGATGTTCAGTGGTGGTATGAAGCGCACCGACTGCCCACCGCATGGCAGGATCAGCAGCCCGCGCTCGTAGCAGCGCTGCACGATGGCGTCACGCAGCGCTGGCGTTGGCTCTCTGCTTGCTTTGTCGCGCACGATCTCGGCTCCGATCATGAGTCCCTTGCCGCGCACATCGCCGATGACCTCATGGCGTGCCATCATCTCTTGCAGCGCGTGCAGTATCTGCGCGCCCACGGTAGCTGCATTCGCCATATACTCCTGCTCGACAAGTCGCAGCGTCGCCAGTCCCGCCGCGCACGAGACCGGGTTCCCGCCAAAAGTGTTGCCATGCGCGCCCGGCGGCCAGCTCATCAGCGGCGCTTTGGCGATTAGCGCGCCAAGCGGCATGCCGGAGGCGATCCCTTTGGCGACACAGATCATGTCCGGCTCCACACCCCAGTGCTCAATGGCGAACATTTTGCCGGTACGTCCGATGCCGGTCTGCACCTCGTCGGCGACGTAAAGGATGCCATACTTGTCGGCCAGCGCCTTCAGCCGGGGGTGATACTCGGGCGGCGGCACCACATAGCCGCCCTCCCCCTGGATCGGTTCCACAAAGATCGCCGCTACTTCCCACGGCGATATGTAGTACTTGAACAGCTTTTTCTCGATATAGTCCACGCAGGCGATGTCGCAGGACGGGTATGTGAGGTTATAGGCGCAACGATAGCAGTAGCCGTACGGCACGTGCGTGACGCCGGGCACCAGGGGGCCGAAGCCCTCCCGCTGCACCGGTTTGGATGCGGTGAGCGAGAGGGAGCCCATCGTGCGGCCATGAAACGCGCCGATGAACGCGATCATCTGCTGCCGCCGCTGCGTCCAGCGCGCCAGCTTAAACGCCGCTTCGACGCTCTCGGTGCCTGAATTGGTGAAGAACACCTTCTTGGGTGTGGCACCCGGCGCCAGCGCGACAAGGCGTTCCGCCAGCTCGATCTGCACCGGATAGTAGAAATCGGTGCCGGACATGTGGATGAATTTGGCGGCCTGCTCCTGAATGGCGCGCACTACGTCCGGGTGGGCATGGCCGGTGGCGGTAACAGCAATGCCCGAGGTCATGTCGAGAAACCGGTTCCCATCCACGTCCCACACCTCCGCGCCCTGGCCATGATCCATCACAAAGGGGTAGGTGCGCGTATAGGAGGGGGAGATCACGGCGGCGTCGCGTGCTACATACGCGGCGCTCTTGGGTCCTGGCAGCGCGTTCTTCATGTGCAAAGCCTCCTCCATTGGAGTCTACGATATGCTTGGTAAGTGATGTCTCTCATCCAGGGCGCACAAGGGAAGGGCTATCCGCCCGTCAACAGGGGAATGAGCTTGACGACATCGCCCGCGCGCAGCGCATACTCTGGCATCTGTCGTTCCCCGTTGACCAGGATGGAAAGGGTGATCTCCTGGGGAATCGCCAGATGCGCCAGCAACGCAGCGATCGTCCGTCCCTGCCACTCGTTGTCCGCCAGCGATATCGGTGTTGGGATATACGTTTTGACAAAGCGCGTCGGGATCACCTGAATGGGCATCTAATCCGGTTCTCTGGCAAGCGTAATGCGCACAGGATAGCGCGAAAAGCCGCGGCTGTCAAATGGACCTCGAGCGGGCTGCACGGCAGCGCACCTCGAATCACGACAGTTGCTTGTAGAAAAATGCATATCAGATACTTGACAAATATACGATGCGGTGTTACAATGTACTGCAGATAGCGACGACTCACCTGATCCTGGCCTTCTTTGCGAGGTAGCTATGGCGGCAATACTGCTGGCGGACGATGACCGCAGCGTGTGCAAGGTGCTGGCGCGCGTGCTGCGCGCGGATGGCCACGAAACGGAGGCCGTCTACGATGGTGCCGAGGCGCTGCAATGGCTGCTCAGTCGCCGCTATGACTTGGCGATCCTTGACATCATGATGCCGTTGATGAACGGCATTGACGTATGTCGTCAGCTCAAGGCAGATCCGGCACGCGCCACGACCTCGGTGATCTTTCTCACGGCGCGCGGCGCGATAGGGGACAAGATCGCTTCTTTCGAAGCGGGGTGTGATGACTATTTGGTCAAACCGTTCCATCTGGGCGAGCTGCGGCTGCGGGTGCGGGCCATCCTGCGCCGCAAGCTGGGTCAGCCGGTCCAAACGCCGGCACAGCCGGAGGTTGGCTTCAATCTAGATGCGTCCACCTCCCAGGTGCGTGTTGACGGGCGGATGATTCTCCTGACGCCCACCGAGTTCGAGCTCCTCAGCTACATGGTGGCCCACGTTGGCCATATCCTCTCCACGCAACAGCTCTTGCGAGAGGTTTGGAGATATCCGCCCGGCGTGGGGAACTCTGGCCTGGTGCGGATGCACATCAAGAACCTGCGTGCCAAGATCGAGCCTAACCCGGAAGAGCCACGCTACATCCAAACGATACCGCGTCGCGGCTATTTGATCAGTTGCCGCGAGGCAACCCGTCCCGCGCCGCCGGCCATCTCGCGGGCGCCACGCCCGGAACACGCTCCGGCGCTCGTCGCTCTAGCTCAGGGTGCCGACTGATCCACTCCACGCCGGAGGAAGAATCGCAACCACTCGCCCCAATGGGACCCTGCGGCAGGCGCGGGGGGCGATGCCCCTACGGGGGGAGGTGTCGCAGTAGGGGCGGGTGTGCCTCCCGCTGGGACCGGCACAAAGACGCGCTCCCCCTCTCGGCTCCATCTCAACTCCTCACGCGCCACCTTTTCCGCGTACTCCGCGCTGCGGACATACTCCAGCTCGGCCGCAAGCTCCTGATTCCTGGCTCGTAGCTCCTCGACCTCCTGGCGCAGCCCCTCCACCTGCTGGCGCACCTGACAACTCTGCATAGTAACGCCCAGCAGCGCGACCACGTAAAAGACGACGAACGTGGCCACGAGTGCGCGAAATAGCTGTCGGCGTAAGGTATTCGTGCTCGTTCTGTTACGCATGAGTCATCCCTCGCCCAGGACCGAAAGGGCCGCCCCAGAAACGTATCCTTTCCCCCTTACGGCACTCGTGTCTGGCTACCGGGCAGCTCATACACCAGCTCCCCCGCCTCGCTGTGCAGGAAGCTCAGGGTATAGAGCTGATAATAGGTGCCATGCAGTGCCATCAGCTCATCGTGCGTGCCCAATTCGACGATCCGCCCGCTCAATAGCACGGCGATGCGGCTCGCCTGCGCCACGGTGGACAGACGGTGCGCGATGATAAAGGAGGTGCGTCCCTGCAGCAGGCGCGACAGCGCGCGCTGGATGAGCACCTCGGTCTGCGTGTCCACGCTGGAGGTCGCTTCATCCATGACGAGGATGCGCGGGTTGGCCAACAGCGCGCGGGCGAATGCCAGCAGTTGTCTCTGGCCCACCGAGAGGATGACGCCGCGCTCGCCGACCTCGGTCTGATAGCCGTGCTCCATGCGGGTGATAAACTCGTGCGCGCCCACCGCCTCGGCTGCTGCCTGCACCTCCTCGTCTGTGGCATCCAACCGCCCGTAGCGGATGTTATCCGCGACGGTACCGGAAAAGAGGAAGGTGTCCTGTAGCACAATGCCGATCTGACGGCGTAGCGAGGCGAGCGTCACCTCGCGGATGTCCACGCCATCAATGGTGATGCGCCCCGACCAGACATCGTAGAAGCGCCCCAGCAAGTTGATCATCGAGCTCTTACCCGCGCCGGTAGGCCCGACGAATGCGATCGTCTCCCCGGGCTGCACGTCCAGATTGATATCGTGCAACACCGGTTCATTCTCTTCGTAGCCAAAGGTAACGTGCTCAAAAACAACGTGGCCGGTGATGGGGGGGAGCTCCCTGGCATTCGGCGACTCGGTGATGTCGGGCGGCGTATCGAGCAAGGCAAAGATGCGCTCACCGCCCGCCATGGCTGCCTGGAAGGTGTTGTAACGTGCCGCCAGGTCGCGGATCGGGTTGAAGAAGCGGCGCACGTAAAAGACGAAAGCGACGAGAGCCCCTGCGCTGAGCTGCCCGTCCAGCACCTGCGTGCCACCGTACCATACCACCAGTGCGGTAGCCAGCGCATCCAGCGCGTCCACGCTGGGGAAAAAGATGGCGCTCAAGCGTGCTGCTGCTGTATTGGCCGCCAGGTTTTCCCGGTTGACGTCGCGGAACATGCTCCGGTTATAGTCCTCGCGGGCGAAGGACTGGATCACGCGCACGCCTGTGATGTTCTCCTGCAGCCGGGCATTGACGATGCCGATGGAAGCGCGGGTACGGCGGTAAGCATCACGTGCGCGCACGCGCCACACCGACGTCGCGGCGAACATGATGGGCAGAACGACAAAGGTCATCAGCGATAGCTTGACATGCATGGACAGCATCACGACGATGATGCCGCCCAGCGTTACCAGGTCGCTCAGGGTGCCCACAATGGCCCAGGTAACCATCTCTTGCAGGACGCCCACATCAGATAGGAAGCGGGACATGAGCCGCCCTACCTCATAGTTATTGAAGAAGCGGAGTGAGAGCCGGTGGACGTGCTCGAACATCTGCTGCCGGATATCGTAGATCGTCTGCTGTCCCATCCGCGTCAGCACCACGATCTGGGCATAGCGCGTCCCCCACGATAGCAACATGACGCCCAGGTATAGCAGCACGATCTGCGTCAGGTAGCCCAGGTCTCCCTTGATGATGCCGTTGTCTATCGCCTGCTTGGTCAGATACGGCCCGGCCAGGTCCGCTAGAGAGACTATGCCCATCAGCAGGATGCCCAGCACCATCTGCTTGATATACGGTCGGACATAGGAGAGCAGACGACGCGTGATGCGCGGGTCGAATGCCTTACCCAGGACATCGTCCTCGTCTTGCTGGGAACGCCAGTTAGGTGGTCTCTTTTTCGCCTGTTCTGTCACAACAATCCCTGCTTTACGGTGCGAATTCGCGCGTGGTCTCTAACTGCTGGGAAGGTGACCCAACTGCGCGCTGGCCTGTCGGCTGGCCTCTCTGCGCTCTGCAGCGCGCTGCTCGCGCTCGGTCAGCACTGCCTTCTCGTGAAGCGCCTGGATCTCGCGCCGACGGGCCTCTTCCTGATCGCGCAACTGCAGGTCGTAGATCTGGCGATACGCTCCGCCGAGCGCCAGCAGCTCCTCGTGGGTGCCGCGCTCGACGATGCGCCCCTGGTCCAGCACCAGGATTTGGTCGGCGTGCAGCACGGTAGTCAGGCGCTGCGCGATGACAAAGGTCGTGCGCCCTTTCATCAGCTCGCCCAGCGCCTGCTGGATCTCGTACTCGGTATTCGTGTCCACGCTGGAGGTCGAGTCATCCAGGATCAGGATGCGTGGGTTCAACAGCAATGCGCGGGCGATGGAGATGCGTTGCTTCTGCCCGCCGGACAGGGTAACGCCGCGCTCGCCGACCCACGTGTCGTACCCGTCCGGAAAGCTCATGATAAAGTCATGGGCGCGCGCGATCTTGGCCGCCTGGATGACCTCATCCATGGTGGCGTCGGGACGACCATAGGCGATGTTGTCGTGGATGGTGGCAGAAAACAGAAAGCTCTCCTGCAGCGCGATGCCGATCTGCCGGCGCAGCGATTTGAGCGTTACGTCCCGGATGTCAATGCCATCAATAGTGATCCGTCCGGCGCTGACGTCATAGAAACGCGGGATCAGATTGATGATGGTGCTCTTGCCCGAGCCGGTGGCCCCCAGCAGCGCGATCACCTGGCCTGGCTTGGCCTCCAGCGAGATGCTGTGCAGCACGGGCCGCGCCTCTGCATAGGCGAAGGAGACATCCTCGAACCTGACATAACCCTGAATCGGCGGCATCTCGATGGCGTCTGGCCTTTCCTGTACGGGCGAGGGGGTGTCTAGAATCTCGAAGAGCCGTTCCCCGGATGCGAGGGCGCGCGAGATGATATCCACCAGCCAGCCCAGGCGCTGCACCGGCCACGCCAACATCAATACGTAGCTGTTGAAGGCGACCAGCGCGCCGACCGTCATTTCCCCTGCCATGACGCGCTGCCCGCCATACCACAGGATCAGCAGCGTGCTCAGGCCGATGAGGAATGACATCGCCGGAAAGTTTAGTCCCCAAAGGCGCATCACCTGCAGACGTTGCTGCAGCAGCTTGCGGTTCTCTTCGGCAAAGCGAAGGCTCTCGTATGGCTCACGCGCGAAGGCCTTGACGACGCGCACGCCGGCCAGGCTTTCCTGCAAGAGCGTGCTCAGCCGTGCCAGTTGCGCCTGGATGTCGCGGAAGCGGGGGCGGATGATGCGGCCAAAATGGATTGCTAGATATGTCAGCAGCGGGATCGGGAGCAACGCCACCAGGGTCAGTCGCCAGTTCGAGCTAAGGAGGATCGCCAGCGTGGTCACCAACATGAGCAGGATGTTGATCGCCTCCATCAGGCCACTGCCGATGAACTGGCGCACCATATCCACGTCGCTCGTCGCGCGGGACATGAGCTGTCCGGTCTGCGCCGCGTCATGATAGGCGAACGACAGACGCTGCACGTGGTCGTAGAAGGCGTTACGCAGGTCATAGGCGGTGCGAAAAGAGAGCCACTCGGTGAGATAGCGCTGGCCGAAGGCAAAGATCGCCTTGATGGCGCTGATGCCGATGATGGCCGCGCCCGCCTGGAGCAGAAATGTCCGCGCCCCTCCTGACAGAGCATTGTCTATAACGCTGCTGATCAGCCGGGGCACAATCAGGTTCATAATCGTAACGCCCAGCAAGGAGCCGTAGGCTAAAATGGCCTCCTTGCGATAAGGAGCAAGATAGGATAGTAGTCTGCGGAGGATTCTCATCTATCTCCTCTGAACTGCTCCTGATTCAGCACGGCGAGGGCAGCTCCCAGCCTGTGACGATGCAGGCCAATAGCCGAGGCAAGGGCTCTAGGCGCGCCGCAGAGTCAGACGGTGTATGGTGGTTTCCTTGCCTCCCAGGTCATATTTGTAGCGCTCGTCGCCGCGCAAAAAGTCAAAGCGCTTGCGGCCCCGCGCGATGGCATCGCGGATCACATAGCTGAATTGCACCAGGCCGGGCGTCAAACCGGGGTAGGCAGCCGGGTCGTAGCCGGAATTATAGACCAATATGTCGCCGTTGTAATCAAAGCAGAACAGCGCGGCTACCGGCTCTTCATTGAATGAGACGAAACTCAAGTCGAGCCAGCCCCGTCGCTGCGCCCCGTGGGCGATGTCGCGAAAGAAGCGGCGCGCTGAATCGTCCCAGAACGCCTCCTTCTCCGGATCGCTCTGCTCGTGCAGCCGGAAAAACAGGTCGAGATCCGCGTCCAGCTCGGCGGCCTCGTTATCGGTTCTGTGCCAAGAGATCCGCGCTTCGCGGTGCGCCTTGCGCACCTTGCGGCGTAGCTCGTGCCGCTGTTTCTTGTCCAGCGACGCCAGATACACTTCCCAGTCCGCCGGCAGGTCAATGATGGGGCAGACGTCTTCTTGCTGGGCGGCGCAGTCAAGCCCGCTGCCAGCGGCCAGGGCGGGAAAGAGCCGCAACACCGGCGAATCCGCCGTCAGGCAGTGCAAATCCACCATCTGCCAGCCCGGCAATTCCTCCACGATGTATCGGTAGAAGGCGGCGCATGCGGCATCCGCTGCCGCCCTATCCAGCACAAAGCCCAAATAGTCAGAGACCTCAGTGCCGCCCAGCAAGTGCAACGTGCGGCATGGCGTATCGCCTCGCGCCTCCCTGGGGCGTTCGATGTTCACCGCCGGGAACGCACCTGCATCCGCCGCGATCAGCACCTCATGCTGAAAGAGGGGAGCGATGCCGAGCAGTTGCCCACCCTCATCGCGGGCCGTCAGCAGGCGCAGCTCCTTTCCCGCGCCGTAGGCGTGCCACCATGCTAGGTGCCAGAAGGGCCGCAGAAAGATCGTGTCCTGGACGGCGCGCTCCAGCAGCGCGTCCCATTCTGGGGTGAGTTGGGTCAACTCTTGCGATGAGGTGAGGCATGTAACATGCATGGCGATGGCTCTGGCTCCTTTTGGTCTCTGATTGATATCAAGCGTCCGCAATCAGTGTGGTGGCAGCTTGGCCGCAAACTGCTCCAGCGTCATATCGTAGTATACCCAGATGCGCGCCAACTGGAAAAGGCCATAGACACCCCTGTACTGACGGTAGCCCGGGTTGAGCGACACCGCCGCCTCGTAGCCTTCTTCTTGAAGAAGGGAGATCAGCGCCTCGTTATGCTTGCCTAACGGGTAGCAGAACACGGTAACCGGCTGGCCGACATTTGCCTCAATGGCTGCCTTCGACGCGCGCACCTGTCGCAGCACCTCGGCCGGCTCCACCGCCAAGAGGTCCGGGTGATCTATCGAGTGCGAGCCCAGGTAGAAGCCCTCGTCGCACAGCGTGCGCATATGCTCCCAGCTGAGGAAACCCGAGTTCTCCGCGCGGCCCGATTGCACAAAGAGTGAGGCCGTGAACCCATACTTTTGCAGGAGCGGGCGCGCGGCGGTATAGACTGTTCGATAGCCATCATCCATCGAGATCACAACAGGCTGCGCTGGCAGTGGCTCGCGATCGCGCAGATAGGCGACCATGCGGTCCACGTTGACGTTCTGGAACCCGTGCGCGACGAGGTAAGCGAGCTGCTCCTCCAAGTGTGCCGGAGGCACGACCCAATCGCGGATGGCCTGTTCTGCCTGCGGCGACAGCTCCATGATCTGGTGATACATCAGGATCGGGATAGGCGCGCCGCGATTGCCTACACCGAACGTGATCTTGCTGGACACCTGTGCCTGCGATGCGTCGCCACGAGCGGCCAAAGCAAAGTACACGGTGTATACCGTGTCGGTGATCATCTTCGTCGGCGCAAAGCACACGCGCTGCGGGTCGGGCCAGGAGACCTCTCCGGACAGCGCCGGAGTCAGCACAAAGGTCGCTGTAACTTGAGCCGGGTCAATAGGGCGCTCCAGGACCAGCACGAGCTCCGCATCCGGCGGCACGCTCCGGTCGCCATCAATGGGGTAGCTGGCTATCACGGCGGGCAGTCGCGTTGCCGTCGCCGTGGCAGTGGGCGATGTGGTGCACGTCGCACTTGCCGTCGGGGTCGCGGTGGCCGTATGCGTGGGTGTAGCGGTCGGTGTGATTGTCAGCGTCGGCGTCTGGGTGGCCGCAGGCAGCTGCACCGCCATGGTGCCCGTAGGTGTGGATGTGGGCGAGACAGCAGCATTCCGGGGCGCGACCGCAGCCCGGCAAGCTCCCCAGAGGAGGCCAAGCGCCAGCAGCCCACCCGCCATCCAGAGGCGAACGCGCCGCAACCTGCTCGGCAGCAGGCAGTGCATGGACTACTCCTTTTTGGGGATCTCTCGCGGCTGATAGGGCATGGGGATGTATTGCACCGAAGGGCGGCGCTGGCCGCTCTGCGGGTAAAGGTCCATGAGCGCATAGATCTCATGCGGCATGCCCGTCTCCACGGGAAGCCCGATCTCGTGCGCCTCTTCATAGCTGATCGGATAATCGTGTGTCCACTTGCCGCAGCTCAGTAAATCGGCGATTTCTTCGGCTTTGGCCGGATCCATGTGGGCTCCCGTCAGGATCGTCTTGACGGTGTCATGCACCTGCGCCCGCGCCTTGCGCGCGATATCCGCCAGGATCAGCGTCTCGTCGTCCGTCTCGTCCACGCTCTTCATCTCGGTAACGCGGATGATCGAAGCGGCGGGCCACTTGCCTACCTGTGGGTCCACCGGCCCCAGCACCGCGTTCTCGTCCATCACAATGTGATTGGCCGCCAGCGCGACGAGGGTCCCGCCGGACATGGGAGAGTGCGGCACGAAGACGGGAACCGGCCC
>JAIOAV010000043.1 GCA_019873665.1 Chloroflexota bacterium | reverse complement strand
GAGCTGCGCCTGCGTATCAGCGAGACCGGCGAGCTGACGCTGGTGCGGCGCGCGGTGCGCGCCCGCATCCCAGCGCGCTCGTCCTTCATGGACACCGGCGAGCAAGATGAGCTGCCCGATGAAGACGAGGAAGCGGGCGAGGAAATAGATGAGGAGAAAGCGCAAGCCTGAGCCGTGACTCCTCATGGCCTACGGAAGGCGCGTTGCCGTCGTTCTAGCGATTCGGAGCGCATCTTTTCCGCTCGCGCCAAGTTATTACATACGCGCAGGTCAGCGCGCTGCTACATGCCACGTTTGTACGCGCGCAGATACTGCGCAGTTGTGGCCGAGTTGACTTGCATCCCCCTCGTGGATATGATGTACACCTACAGATGATCGAGACGCCAATGAGGAGGTCTCTAGCATGGTTGATGAACAGGTGGTCGTCAACGAGGACACCGCCACGATAGGCAAGGCGCCTACCGCCGCAAAGCGCCCACGCCGCCAGATGGAAATCACTCTCTTTGACCGTTGGTGCAAGGGCTGCGGTCTATGTTCCACTTTTTGTCCCACGCGCGCTATCGAGGCTGACGAAGAGGGCCGCCCGAAAGCGATTCACCCGGAACTCTGCACCGGCTGCCAATGGTGCGTGATTCACTGCCCCGACCTAGCCATTAGCGTTCGGCAACTCAACAGCCGGGAGAGCGACGAATGAGTGTTGCTTTCATGCAGGGCAATGAGGCTTGCGCCGAAGGGGCATTGATGGCAGGCTGCCGTTTCTTTGCCGGCTATCCGATCACCCCCTCGTCCGAGATCCCCGAGATCCTCGCCCGAAAGCTGCCAATCCTGGGTGGTATCTTTATCCAGATGGAAGACGAGATCGCCAGCATCTCCGCCATCATCGGCGCGTCTGTGGGCGGCCTGAAGGCGATGACCGCCACGAGCGGCCCCGGATTTTCTCTGATGCAAGAAAACATCGGCTACGCCGCGATGACCGAGATCCCGTGTGTCATCGTCAATGTGCAGCGCGGCGGGCCGAGCACCGGCCTGCCCACCTCGCCGGCGCAGGGCGATGTCATGCAGGCGCGTTGGGGCACGCATGGCGATCACCCCATCATCGTGCTCTGCCCCAGCTCGGTGCAAGAGACCTTTGAGCTGACGGTAACAGCGTTCAACTTTTCTGAGAAATATCGCACACCGGTGATCCTGCTGATGGATGAGGTCGTCGCGCATATGCGCGAAAAGATCACGATCCCCGAACCTGGTGATATCGAGGTCATTGACCGCTTACAGCCGCACGTGCCGCCGGAATGGTATTTTCCCTACGAAGAGGCCGCCGCCGATGTGCCGCCGCTGGTGAGCTTTGGTGAGGGATTCCGCTACCACATCACCGGTTTGCATCATGACCGAGCAGGTTTTCCCACCGAACGCCAGGACGAGATCAACCCCTGGCTGGAGCGCATCTTTGGCAAGATCGAGCGGAATGTGGCCGACATCGCCCTGTACGAAGAACACAATACCAGGGACGCGCGCGATCTTGTCGTCGCCTATGGTGCCACAGCTCGCTCCGCGGCGCGCGCCGTCAGGCTGGCGCGCGAGCATCGGCGCAAAGTGGGTTTTTTGCACCCGAAGACGATCTGGCCTTTCCCGGAGCGCGCGCTGGAGCTGGCAGCGCAACATGCGCGCCGCGTGATCGTGCCCGAAATGAACCTGGGGCAGCTCGCGTTAGAAGTGGAACGGATCGTGGGACGCGGCAGGGTGCGACGCGTCAACCGCGCTGATGGGGCAATGATCACGCCGGAGCAGATCCTGAGCACGATCCAGGAGGATTAGCTTCCCCATGCAAGAGACCAACGTTTACGACTATCTGCGGCAAAAAAAGAAGTTCCCGAACCTGTGGTGCGCCGGTTGCGGCATCGGCATCGTCATGCACGCCATCATCCGCGCCATTGACCGGCTGCATATCAGCAAGGACGACATCGCCATGATCTCTGGCATTGGCTGCACGGGGCGGATGCCGGTATATCTCGACTTTAACACCATGCATACCACGCACGGCCGGGCGTTGGCCTTTGCCACAGGCCTCAAGCTGGCCAAGCCCAACATGCACGTCATCGCTGTCATGGGTGATGGCGATGCAGTAGCGATCGGCGGCAATCACTTTATCCACACCTGTCGGCGCAACATTGATATCACGGCGATCGTCGTCAACAACCAGACCTACGGGATGACCGGCGGCCAGACCTCGCCCACGACGCCGATGGATATGCTCGCCACGACCGCGCCATACGGGAATGTGGATCAGCCGATGCCGATCTGCGACCTGGCCGCGGCAGCGGGCGCATCCTTTATCGCACGCGGCACGGTCTATCACGCTCGCCAGCTTGACGAGATCATTGAGCAAGGGATGCGCAAGAAGGGCTTTGCCGTCATCGAGGCAGTGAGCTACTGCCACACCTCTTTCGGTCGGATCAACCGGCTGGGCAAAGCGGTGGATATGATGCGCTGGCTCAAGGAGAACACGCTCACCGTCGAAGCCGCCAAGCGGCTGACCGCGGAGCAACTGCAGGGCAAGATCGTGCGCGGCGTGCTGCTGGATCGCGATATCCCGGAATATACCGAGCTCTATCAGCAGATCATCAAAAGGGCGCAGGCCGGCGAGCGGGCGGGCGTCCTGCACATCCCAGAGCGCTAGAGCAAAGGCACGATATGAACGATCGCTATGAAATCCGTCTGGCGGGCACAGGCGGACAAGGATTGATCCTGGCGGGAATCATCCTGGCCGAAGCCGCCGCCATCTATGACGGCAAGAACGCCGTCCAGACCCAGTCGTATGGCCCGGAAGCACGCGGCGGCGCGAGCCGTGCCGAGGTGATCATCAGCAGCGAACCCATAGATTACCCGGAAGTCACACAGGCCGATCTCTTGCTGGCACTTAGCCAGGAGGCGTGCGACAAGTACTATTACAATCTGAAGAAGGATGGCCTGCTGATCGTGGACTCGGATCGCGTTACGCGGGTCCCCACGAATCAGGCATATCAAATTCCCATCGCCTCTATCGCCCGCGAGGCGACGGAGCGCACCATCACATCCAACGTAGTGAGCCTGGGCATCATTGTGGGCATCACTGGCATCGTCTCGCGCACGGCGATTGAGAAGGCGGTTGCGGCGCGCGCGCCCAAAGGCACGCAAGAGATGAACCTCAAGGCGCTCGCTGCCGGCCTAGAAGCGGCGGCGCGATTCAGACGACGCTAGGCAACCGTTACGAATTAGGAGAGCGATGGTGCGCCGCGTCCAGGTGATCAGCCAGTCTCGCGAATATGATGGTTTCCTGAAGGTAGACAAGGTTCGTTTCCGCTACGAGAGATTTGACGGGACGATGAGCGAGGAGACCACGCGCCTCGTCCTGGAGCGCGGCGATTCTGTCGGCGTGCTGCTCTACCACATCCGGCGTCAGTCCGTCCTCTTGATCGAGCAGTTCCGGTATCCGGCGTATGTGCGCGGCGGTTCCGGCTGGCTTTTGGAGATCGTGGCCGGGGTGATCGAGGAGGGGGAGGGACGCTTGGCGACAGCGCAACGCGAGCTGATCGAGGAGAGTGGCTACAGCCTCTCCCACCTGCACGATTTCGGCATGTTTTACCCCAGCCCCGGGGGCAGCTCGGAGCGCATCTACCTCTATCTGGGCCTGCTCGACGGGATGCCGCGCACAGGCCGCGGCGGTGGCCTGGCCGCGGAGCAGGAGGACATCCGACTGCGTGAGATTCCGCTTTCAGAGGCGCTGCGCATGGTCGAGAGCGGCGAGATCTGCGATGGCAAGACGATCATCGCCTTGCAGCGTTTGGCGCTTCATCCTCAGCTGCAGCCATGAGCGGTGCTCTACTCCCCCGCGACGACACGTTGCGCGCCGTATGCGCGGCGTTGCAGGCGCGCCCGGAACCGATCTACCTTGTTGGCGGCTATATCCGCGACTGGCTTCTCCAGATCGAGAGCCATGATCTCGATTTCGCGGTGGATGGCCCGGCCATACCGCTGGCGCGGCGAATCGCCGATCGCTTCGGCGGCAGTTTTGTCCTGTTGGATCGAGAGCACGACGCGGCACGCGTCCTCTTGCGGCGTGGGCAAGCCTGTGTTGATCTGGCCCGCCTGCGCGGCGCAGATATCGTGGCAGACTTGAAGGCACGCGATTTTGCCATGAACGCCATCGCCCTGCACGTGCACGACATGGCGCGGACGCCCCCGCCCCTGATTGACCCACTGCGCGGGCAAGGCGATATCGCCGCACGTCTGATTCGCGCCACGTCCGAGCAGGCCTTTCGTGATGACCCGCTTCGCCTCCTGCGCGCTGTGCGCCAATCCGCCACTCTAGGTTTTGCCATCACGCCGCAGACGGAGTCATGGATGCGACGCGATGCGCACCTTATTCAGGATGCAGCCAGCGAGCGCATCCAGGACGAACTAGTGCGGCTCTTTGGCTGCCCCGGCATGGCCGCGCACGTGGCTTACATTCACGCGCTGGGACTGCTGCCGCACATCTTGCCTGAACTGGACCCCCTGCCAAGCATGACGTTGCCAACCATTGCTGCACTGGAGGAGCTGCTACTCATGGCCGTGGACGGCACCGCACCGGCGGCGAGCCAACCGGCTGCACAGCTTGTGGCAGCGCTCGCGCCGCACCGCCAGATGTTAGCTGCGCACCTGGCCCAAGTGCTCTCGGCAGATCGCGACCGACGCGTCCTGCTGCGGTTTGCCGCGCTCTTGCATGAGGTCGGGAATCCGGAGATGGCGCCGCCGGGCGGCAAGCGACGCTTGAGCCGCGCCGCGCAGGCGTTGCAGCGGCTCAGATTCAGCAATGTGGAAGTGAGAATCAGCGCGCAGATCATCGCGCATCAACAGCAGCCGCTCGAGATGGCCAAGCAGGAGGCGCTTTCCGCACGCGATCGCTATCGTTTCTTCCGGCAACACGGCGATGACGGGCCGGATCTGCTTTGCCTGTCGCTGGCCATCAGCCAGGCCCGACGTCTGCCCGTGGAATCCTCGCGCCTCTGGGCCAAGCAGCTAGAGATAACCAGCGACCTGCTGGGTTACTACAGCAGCGAGTGGCCGCGTGTGTTGGCTGCATCGCGTCTGCTCGATGGACAAGACCTCATTCGCGCCCTCGGGCTCAGACCTGGCCCTCGTCTCGGCGGGCTGCTTGAAGCGCTAGATGAAGCACAGGCCGTGGGGGAGATAACTACGCGCGACGAGGCGCTGGCCTGGGCTCACGCACATTGGCAAGAAGAAAGCTGAACGTCTTGACAGTCCGAGGATGTTATGATATACTTTAAAACAAGTATCCAATCGCCGTATGTCGTCTGTCTCCAGCGGGAGAGGGAGGTCCGAGATGGCATTGTTCGATCGTCTCAGCAAGGGTGTGGCCAAAGCAGCAGAGCAGGCCAAATTCGAGGCCGACAAGTTGGTGCGCGTGAACAAGCTGAACACCGAGGTCAGCGAGCTGGAGAAGCAGATCACCCAGACGTTGGTGGGCGTTGGGCGGCAGGCATTGGAACTGGTCGAGCGGGGCGTGATCCCGATGCCTCCCGAACTTGAGGGCATGGCCAGCCAGGTTCAGCAGATGGAATCGCAGTTGGCGGCCAAACGAGCCGAGCTGGAAGCGGCAAAAGCGAGCAAATACGAGGATATCGTCGGCGCAGCGCCTGGGGCCGCCGTGGCTGCGCCAGAAGAAGGGGGGCAGTTCTGCCCAAACTGTGGGGAAAAGGTGCAGCAGGGAGCCAAATTCTGTCCATCCTGTGGCCAGAAGATTGGTGCGTAGGGACTGCACCGGCTGCATCATGAGTACACACGCAAGAGGCGATGAACAGGAATAGTAGGCGCTAGAGCAGGTAGCAGAGAGCCGGGCAGAGGTGCGAAGCCGGCACCAACGCGAGCGCTGAATGGGCCTGGGAGCTGTTCGCTGAACCGTCATCGGACGCAGTAGGTGGAACCGGAGAAACGCCACCGTTATCAAGGCGAGGAGTATCGGCCGTCGGCCTGTACTCTCTGAGTGCGACAGTGAGCGCTGGCACGTCTCGGCCGTCGAAGCGGGGTGGCACCACGTGAGCTTTGCCTCTCGTCCCCTGGGGACGAGAGGCTTTTTTGTTCAGCAGAATCGAGAGTCGGCGTTGCACCGACTCGAAGGAGAACAACATGGCAAAGAAAGGTCGGGTCTTTTCCGGTGCGCGCCCAACCGGACGTCAGCATCTGGGCAACTATCTGGGCGCGATCCAGAACTATGTCGCGTTGCAGAGGGATTACGAGTGCGTCTATTGCATCGTTGACCTGCACGCGCTGACCTCGCTAACCGAGACCCGCGAGCTGCGGCAGAACACGTACGAGATGGCGCTCGAGTGGCTGGCGGCGGGGCTGGACCCGAAGGAGAGCATCATCTTTGTGCAATCGCAGGTGCCGCAGGTAACCGAGCTGCACATGCTCCTTTCGATGGTCACCCCGATGGGCCGCCTGGTGCGGCTCCCAACCTTCAAGGAAAAGGTCCGCCAGCAGCCGGACAATGTGAATTATGGGCTGCTGGGCTATCCGGTGCTAATGGCTGCCGACATCACGCTGTACAAGGCCAACGTGGTGCCGGTAGGCGAGGATCAAGCGCCGCACCTGGAATTCACCCGAGAGATCGTGCGCCGCTTCAACAACATCTATGGCGAAGTGCTGGTAGAGCCGCAGATACTGCTGACGCAGGTGCCGCGGGTGATGGGGATTGACGGCGTCAACAAGATGAGCAAGTCGCTGGATAACCACATCGAGCTGGCGGCAACGCCAGAAGAGACGCGCAAGCGTGTGATGCAGATGGTAACCGATCCGGCGCGCAAATACCGCAATGACCCCGGCCACCCGGAGATCTGCAACGTTATGACGCTACACAGAGTCTTTGCCTCAGATCCATCGCAGATGCCACAGATCGAGGCGGACTGCCGCGCGGGCACGATCGGCTGCGCCGAGCACAAGCGCATGTTTGCCGAAGACCTCAACAGGGCGCTTGCATCTTTGCGCGCACGACGGGCCGAACTGGCGCAACACCCGCAGATGATCCGGGATGTCCTGGAGGACGGCGCGTGTCGCGCGCAAGCGATCGCCAGGGTGGTGTTGCGCGAGGCCAAGGACGCAGTGGGTCTGCCATAGCAGGCAGCGTTTGAGTCGTTGCAGGGCGCGCTCTAGGTCATCCGCACGAGGACCTTGAGCGCGCCCGGGCTTGCCGCGCGCTGGAATGCCGCGAGACCGTCGTCAAGCGAGTAGATGCTGTCAATCAGCGAGCGCACGTCCACCAGCCCGCGCGCCAAAAGGCGCAGCGCCGGCGCGAACGGCCCACAGCGCGAGCCGATCAAGGTCAGCTCGTCCACCACCCAGCCGGTCACATTGGCGTTGACCTGGCCATGGTAGGTGCTCTTGAGGATCAGCCGCCCTCGTGGGCGCAGCAGCGAAACGGCCATCTCCAGGCCCGCGGGCACGCCCGTGCACTCGACGACGCAGTCCGCGCGCTCGCCCGACAACTCTGCCGACAGACGCGCGTCAATGCCGTGTTGCCGCAGGATGTCCAGCTTGCCCGGGTGATGGCCGACGCATGTCAGGTCGCAGCCGGTCAGGCTGAGCACTTGCGCCACAAGCAAGCCGAGCTTGCCATCCCCCAACACGATCACCCGCTCCGTCGGCCGTAGATGCACTTGTTCCAGAATCTCCAACGCTGCTGCCAGAGGCTCGACAAAAACCGCCCCCTCGTCGCTTATCTCTGCGGGCACGGGGTGCAGATTGCGCAGCGGCAGCGTGGTATATTCGGCCAGCGCACCATCTCGCTGCGATATCCCCAGCGTGGTGCGCTGCGGGCAGTGGGTGAAGTTGCCTTGCGCGCACGTAGCGCAAGCACCACAGTAGCAGTTGATCTCTCCCACCACACGTTGGCCGATCCACGTCTCTTCGGCACATGCCTCGACAACGCCCACGAACTCATGCCCGAGCACGCCCTGAAAGCCCATGTACCCACGCATGATCTCCAGGTCGGTGTTGCAGATGCCCGCCAGACGCACGCGGATCAGCGCCTCGCCGGGCGGCACTGCGGGCAGGGGATAATCATCGGTCCATCGCAATTGCCCATTATACAGGAGTGCGCGCATCGTCCCTCCCAGATCGCAAGTCACACACCCGGTCGCCTCCCTGCACCGCGTTACATTCCGCCAGCCGCTCCAGCACCGCCCGCAACTGCGCTATCGTGCTCTTGGTCAGGGGCCGATCCGGCAGATAAGGACACGGCGCAGACTCGCGGGTCGAAATCGCAAAGGTGCCAATCCGCGCCGCGATCTCGGTGATCTCCACCTTGTCCAACCCTATCAGGGGGCGCAAGATCGGCTTGGGGATACCGTACGAGATCACCTCCAGGTTGTCCAGCGTCTGGCTGGCCACCTGCCCCAAGCTTTCGCCGGTAATCACTGCGCCCGCTCCGTGCTGCGCGGCGATCTCTGCTGCACGCAACAGAAACATGCGCTTGCAGAAGATGCAGATCCAGCTTGCGGCACCGATCTCGTGTAGGTGACGCACGATTTCACCGAACACCTCCGCATGACTGAGGATGATGGGGCGCATCTCTTGCCCGTAGGCATACTGCTTGAGGATTTCGATATTGTCCAGCGCCTTGGCTGTCTCCACCTCGCTCTGGGCAAAATGCACCGGGATGATAGCGCAACCGCGCTTCATCATCATCCATGCAGCCACCGGCGAGTCAATGCCGCCAGAGATGAGCGCCACCGCCCGCCCTCCCACACCCAGCGGCAATCCGCCCGGCCCGGGGATCGTGCGCCCGTACACGAACGCGCCCTCAGGCCGGATCTCGATATCTATCGTTACGTCCGCCGCAGTCGAGAGATCCACTCTGCCGTCTGTCGCTTCCTGCACGAAACTGCCCACCTCACGGCTGATCTGGGGTGAGGTCCAGGGGAAGGCCTTGTTCGCCCGACGCGCCCCAATGCGGAAGGAGTGCGCAGCATCTAGGCCCATCTCGCGCGCCAGGGTCAGGGCAGCCTCCTTGATGGCAGCCATCTGCGCGGCAGGAGCCAGCTCCCCGGAGATCATCAACGCAGGGCTCAACGAGACGATGCCAAAAACGCGGCTCAATGGCGCCAGCACTGCCTCTACCTGCGGGGTGTCCACGTAAATGCGGCCATGGGCGTAGGTTACCCTTCCGGGTAGGCTATTCTGCCGGAGACAGTCGCGGATATTATCGCGCAGCCTTTTGATGAAATAGCGGCGGTTCCCGCCCTTCAAGGCGATTTCGCCATACCGTACCATTATCAGGCCCACGTGCCGCCTCCAGAAAAAAGAAGCCCAGCTTCTAGCGGCTGGGCGGGCAAGGTGGACAAGGCAAAGCCAGGCTTATGACTCTGCGTCGGCTTGTCGCATCCCTGTGATCTCGTAGATGGGAACCGGATAGCTGATCCCCTTTAGTGCGGCTGCGCCCCTCTCGCAGTATAGCACGAGATCGCGCACTTCATCAAAGGTATCCTGCGTCACCAGAATCTGCGTGCCCAGCTCTTTATTCAGCTCTTCCACACGCGAGGCGATGACGACCGGCGGGCCGATTACGGTCAACTCCATGCGCTTTTCCGACCCGATGTTGGCCACAGCAACCCAGCCGGTGCTCATGCCCACACCGATGCGAAAGCCGGGAAGGCCGCGGCTTTGCCAGCTCGCCCGCAACTCGTCCATCTTGCACACCATATCGAGCGCAGCGCGGACCGCGTTCTCAGCTCCCTTGGGAGTAGCCAACGGGATGCCAAAGAAGGCCAAAAGCTGATCCCCCGCGAACTCGTCAATCGCCCCTTGATAGCGAAAGATGATCTCGGTCATCTCGCGCAGGTACTCGTCCAGAAGATCGCGTACAATCCTGGGCGGCGTTTTTTCCACCAGTACCGCAAAGTCGCGGATATCCACAAAGACGATGGTCGCCCACCACCGGTCGCCAATGAGCTCTTGCAAGCCGCCGCGCTCCAGCACGGCACGCACCACATTCGGGGACACGTAGCGCTGCAAGCTGGCCCCGATGCGCTCCTCCTCGCGGATGCGTTGCTGCAGGCGGCTGTTCTCAATGGCGATGGCTGCCTGAATAGCGATGGCGAGGCTGAGCTTCTCGTCGCCGGCAGCAAAGTAGACATCCTGCCGCTTATTGACGAGGATCATGCAGCCCACCACCCGCGCCGTCGTGGCCAATGGCACACATAGCAACGATTGCAGGCGTACAGGGTGGCCAGGCACACCGTAGAGCTGCTCGTCCATCACCTCGCCCAACATCTGAGAGCGACCTTGCATCAGGGCTTGCCCCACTGCGTCGTCCAGCATCTTGATAGCCTTACCTCTGGAGACAAGGTCGCTGCCCCATCCCGAGACCGCCTCGACTATAGGCACGCCGCCACCCGCTTCAGAGGGAAACAACACGATTATCCCGCCCTGCGCGTCAGTGATCTCCACGGCCCTCTCCAGCATCTGCGTCATGATTTGATCAAGCGTCATGTCCGAGATGATGGACTCTCCCATCTCATACAGAAGGTTCAGCTCCTCATAGCGCAGCAGCGTCTCCCGTCCCATCCCCTCCAGTTGCAGCTCTTTGCGCAGCAAGATCCGCAACACATCGCAGAGCTGCCCGGTCTTGGTCGCCACCTCATCCTGCGCCATCGGATCATCGGCAGAAGCTATCTTGCATCCGACGAGGTAGCCATACGTCTGCCCGCCCAGGCTCACCGGCGCTATCGCGCAGATGCCGCCATTGGAGCAGCGAGCGATATGAACGCCTTCCCCGGCGGCACGCGCCGCCGCAATAGCAGCGCCGTCCACAGCAGCACGTCCACCAAGAAGAATCGGCTCGCCGCGTGTATCCAGGAGCGAGAAGCCGATGTCGGACCAGCCGGCGATCTGCTGCACCACTTGTGCCAGATCGGAGACGTCCAAATAGACGTCTTCAGGGAAACCCGCCCTCTGCACCTATGACTCCTTGGTCAGTAGTTCATCCAGCTCAGGGGCGCCGATCATGTCCTCCACATACCGCTGGAGAGCCTTGGGGCTGAACGGTTTGGTGACGAATTGCTCCGCGCCCGACTCGCGCGCCTCGACCTTGGCGCGTTCGTCTCCCCGAGCAGTCAACATCACCACCGGCGTGGCCGCAGTATGCGCCAGCGACCGCAGCCGCCGACAGAGCTCCAGCCCGTTCATGCCGGGCATAGCGATATCCACGAGAAAAAGATGAAACTGCTGCTGCGAGATGGCCAGGAGCGCCTCATCCGCGTTGAGCGCCAGCGACACATCATAACCACGACGGCCCAGAATCATCTTGATCAGGTAGCCAATGTAGAACTCATCATCCACGACAAGAATTCGCTTGGGCATCGTGGCTCTCCATACAGCCTGGCACGCTCATACAAAAGGGAACGCTGCTGTGGGCGCCGTTACGCTTGCGCCGTTGTGGGTCGGCGGAATAGCCGGGAAAAACCACCGGTCTGCCAGACCACCAGCAGGGGCACGGCAACAAAGAGCGATGAATAGGTGCCAGTGACAAAGCCCAGCAACATCACCAGCACGAACTGCTTGATGGTAGCGCCGCCAAAGAAAAGCAGCGCCGTCAGGACAAACATGGCGTTCAACTGGGTCGCCAGCGAACGATGCAATGTCTCCAGCAGGCTGCGATTGACCACGACCTCAAACGGCTCACCGCGCCGGCGCGGGATGTTTTCGCGCACGCGGTCGAACACGACAATGGTATCCGATACGGAAAAGCCGATTACCGTCAGCACCGCCGTAAGAAAGAGGGCATCCACCTCCCAACCGAAGAGCAATCCCCAGAGCGAGAAGAGGCCCACCGAAATCCATACGTTATGCAGCACGGCGATGACAGCGCAAACGCCATAGCGGAACGAATTCGGCACACGGCGAAAGGCAAAGGCGATGAAAAGGAGAATGCCCGCAGAGGCGGCCAGGACCGCCAGCAAAGCGCTGCGCGCCACCTCACGCCCAACGCTCGGCCCCACGCTCTCAAAGCGCAGCTCCGTCAGTGGGCCAAACCTGGCGCTGAGCTGCTGCTCCAACGCGACCTTTGTCTCGGCATCGATCTCTCGAGAGCGGATGAGCACAGTCGTGCCATCTCCCACCGACTGGACAGACGTGCCGGTCAGGCCCTGATCCACAAAGATAGCCCGCACCTCACCCGGCTGGACAACCTGCGTGAACTGGTACTCCAGTAACGAACCACCGGTAAAGTCGATGCTCAGGCGAAAGGGTGAACCGTAGCGGATCAGGGAGATGATCATGGCCACCAGGCCCAATGTAATGAGAAAGAGGGAGATGGCAAAGTACCAACGACGTTTCCCTACGATATCGTACATGAAAGCCTCCAGCTTGAAATGTCGCGTCGCGCACGCCTTGCCGGTGCAGCCAGCATCACTAGATGCCAAAGAGCCACGATTTGTCCCGCAGCTTTTCGCCCACGATGTGGAACAGGAGCCGCAGGAATGTGCGCGTAACCGTCACCGCCGAGAACATGCTGACAGCAACGCCGACGAACAGCGTGACGGCAAAGCCCTTCACAATGCTGGCGCCAAAGGTGCTGCCAAAGAACCAGAGAATGATGCAGGTGATGAACACGGCCAGGTTCGAGTCTAGGATCGAGGTCCAGGCGCGGTCAAAGCCTGCCTCGATGGCGCGGCCCAGCGGACGCCCTCGCCGCAGCTCTTCCTTCATGCGCTCAAAGATCAGGATGTTAGCATCTACCGCCGTGCCGACCGAAAGAAGGAACCCGGCGATACCTGGCAGAGTTAAAGTTACCGGGATAAGCTTGAAAAGCGCAAAGGTGAGCAAGGCGTAGATCAGCAGCGCCAGATCGGCGACGATGCCCGGCAGCCGATAGTAGGTGAGCATAAAGATCAGGACCACGATGAGGCCCACCGCACCGGCCCTGATGCTCTTTTGCACCGAGTCTTGCCCCAGCGTGGGGCCGACTGTGCGACGTTCCACGACCTTGAGCGGCACGGGCAATGCGCCGTATCGAAGCTGCACCACGACTGCCTGCGCCTCTGCCAGCGTGAACCCTCCGGTGATCCTCGCCCGGCCATCGGGAATCGCCGTCTGGATCTGGGGCGAAGAGATGATCGTCTGATCCAGGGCGATGGCGAGGAACGCACCGATATTCCTCTGGGTATAGTCGCGAAAGATCGCCGTGCCTTCCTCGGTGAACTCGAGCAGAATCTCCGGCTTGTTCGTCTCGTCAAAACCGAGCCCGACGTTGCTCAGGTACTCGCCAGTGAGGATGGTAGCATACACCTTGGACTCGGGCGTCGCCTCGGCCACCAGGGTCGGGGTAACTGTCTCGGTGGCGGTAACCACCGCGGTCGGCGTCTCCACGGCGGGCGTAGGCGTCGGCAGCGCGCCCAGCGTGCCGTACTTGGCATAACTGGTCTCCACCTTGGTGCCCGCGAGAAGCGGCGTAAAGCCAGCATCCACAAACTCGAGCAAGCCGGTCTCGCGGATGGCCGCGATGGCCTGTTCGGGATCATCAATGCCGGGCAGCTCCACCGCGATGCGGTTGGTGCCGACCGACTGCACCAGCGGCTCTGTAACACCGAGGGCGTTTACACGGTTTTCCACAATAGCGCGAGCGGCGCCCATGGCATCTGCGGTCACCTGCTGGCCAGCGGGCATATCCGCCTCCAGGAGCACCTGGACGCCACCCTGCAGGTCAAGCCCCTGATAGACCTTGATAGTGCGATCTATCTTGATCGGCCCCAGATTGATGTGAATACCAGGGTTGTTGGGCAAGTCAACCCAGATCGCCAAAGCCAAGATCATCAGGATGATGACCAAGAACGTCCAATCACGTCGCTGCATAAAGGATTGTTCCTCCAGACGTAGGGTTCGGCGCCAGCAGCTCGCTATCCGGAGCGCGATGGATCCGCTCAACATGCCGCCGGGCATTATACGGCCACTGCTGCGGTGTTAGGACGGCATTATATGCCCGACGCCATGATCTGTCAACTAAATCCTCAACCCATCCTGCCGCGCTGTTTCACCAGCGCTCCCAGTGCAAAACCTCATCCAACGCCTTCTTCGCCGGCGCCGCTGGCCACGCCTCCGGCACACCGATCGGAACAAAGGTCAGAATGCGCCGATCGGCTGGAATGCCCAGCCGCTGCTTGAAATACTCCTCATGAGGCAACATTCGACCCTCCAGCCACACCGAACCGTATCCCAGATCGGTGGCTGCCAGCAGGATGTTCTCGGCGACCGCAGAGCCGTCCTCCATCCACCAGCGCGAGGCCGGATCCACGACGATGACGATCACCGCCGCCGCCTTGGCCACCCATGCGGAGCAGCGCGCGGCAATCTCATCCAGCATCTCACGCTCCGTTACCACGACGAAGTCCCAGGGCTGCTTGTTATGTCCACTCGCTGCCATGTGACCTGCCGCAATGATCTTGAGCAAGTCCTCGCGCGGCACCTTCTCCCCGGTAAAATTACGCACACTGCGTCGCTTGCGGATCGCTTCCAATGTTTCCATGGTATCCTCCTTTCGTAAGATCGCCGCTCACACCGGTGGCACGCCGCTTTGACTATCTTGTAGGGGATGCGTCATGATGTACGTGGGAATGTCCACGACGCTTGGCAACACGGCGTGCGGATGCACCGCCGTGAAATAGTCCACCGGACGCCCCGCATACAGGATGCCGATGGTCCAGGCGCCCACGGCATGGCCGGCCTGCACATCCATCGGGTGATCGCCGACCATTAGCGCCTCACGAGCCGAAATGCCCAATGCACGAAGCGCAATGGCCAGATGCTCCGGGTCCGGCTTGACACGGGGCACGTCATCGCGCGTAAGCAATAGGTCATAGTAAAGGTCATTCCGCGCGATGATTTGCTCCACCGCCGCGCGGCAGTTACGCGTTACGATGACGACCTTGATGCCGCGCGCGTGAAGTTCTTGCAGGAACGCAGGCACACCAGGAAAGACCTCAGCGCGAGCGGCGGCCTTGAGCTCCTCGTCCAGAACGGCTTCCTCTGCCTGACGACGGAACGCCTCCGCGGGCGCCGCGCCATCGCCGCCCAGCGCCGTGAACACGCGCTTGATCAGCTCCAGCGTATAGAGCCGCTCGTATCCCGTCAGATCCAAGCCGGTGGCGACGGCCGCCAGCCAGACGCGCCGCTTCATCGCGTCAAAGTCAATGCTCACATCCACCAGCGTACCATCAAAGTCGAACAAGATCGCTCTCAGGTCGGACAGGGTGAGTTGTGCCATGGGTGATAATGTGCACTCCGCTAGGCTAATGCCGTTTTGATGAGGTCGGGAATCTCTTCCGGAAAGCGGGCGATACGCACGCCCGCAGCGCGCAGCGCCGCGATCTTGTCCTGCGCCGTGCCCTGCCCGCCGGAGATGATAGCGCCGGCGTGGCCCATCCGCCGCTCAGGCGGCGCGGTCAGGCCCGCGACAAAGCCGATCACCGGCTTGGACACCGACTGCCGGATATACGCTGCCGCGCGCTGCTCGTCGCTGCCGCCGATCTCGCCGATCAGGACGATCGCCTCGGTCTGGGGGTCGTGTGCGAAAAGGGCGAGCAAGCTCTCGAAATCGGACCCAACGAGAGGATCGCCGCCCAGTCCCACAACTGTAGACTGGCCCAATCCCTGCGCGGAAAGGGCGCGCACCACCTCGTAGGTCAGAGTGCCACTGCGTGAGACGATGCCCACCGGCCCCGGCCGGTGGATCGGTCCGGGCATGACGCCCACTTTGGCCTGCCCCGGCGTGATGACGCCCGGGCAGTTCGGGCCGATCAGCCGGATCCCCCGCGCCTTGTAGTAATGGCAGATGCGCACCATCTCCATGACCGGAATCCCTTCGGTGATACAGACCACCAGCGGGATGCCAGCCTCTGCCGCCTCATAGAGCGCGTCGGGGGCAAAGCGTGGCGGGACATAGATGATGGAGGTATTGGCTCCAGTGGCCTGTACTGCCTCCCGCACCGTCTCGAACACCGGCACCCCCGCGACGCGCTCCCCACCCTTGCCCGGCGTGACACCCGCCACGATCTGCGTGCCATAGTCCAGCATCTGGCGCGTGTGGAAAGAACCCTCGCGGCCCGTGATCCCCTGCACTAGCAAGCGCGTTGCACTCCCTACCAGGATGCTCATCGCCCCAGCCCTCCTCTGGCCGCCGCCACGGCCTTTTGCGCGGCCTCGGAGAGTGTGGTCGCCATCAGGAGGCGCTGCTCCGCCAGGATCGCCTGCCCTTCGGCCTCGTTTGTGCCCACCAGCCGCACCACCAGCGGCACGGCAGGCCGAATCTCCTGCAGCGCCTGCACGATGCCGCGCGCCACCTCATCGCAGCGCGTGATGCCGCCAAAGATGTTGATCAGCACCGCCTTGACCTGCGGATCGGAGAGGATGACGCGCAGGCCAGCCACCACCACCTCAGCGCGCGCGCCGCCGCCAATATCCAAAAAGTTGGCGGGCGCGCTGCCATACGCCTGGATGATGTCCATGGTCGCCATTGCCAGGCCCGCACCGTTCACCATGCAACCGATGTCGCCGCTCAGGTGCACATAGTTCAGCCCGTGTTGCCGCGCCTGACGCTCCTGCGGGTCCGTCTCGTTCGCCTCTTGCAGCGCCGCGAGGTCTGGTTGACGGTAGAGGGCGTTGTCGTCCACCAGGATTTTGGCGTCCAGCGCCAGCAGATGCCCGTCCGCCGTGCGCGCCAGCGGGTTGATCTCCACCAAAAAGGCATCCCGTTCCAGCGCCATAGCATAGAGGCCCTGCGCGATGGCGCTGAACTCGGCCAGGAGCGCGCTCCCCAGACTCAGCGGCGCGCCCAGATGGCGGGCATGATACGCGCGCACCCCCACGCCAGGATCCACCCGCAGGCGGGTGATCCGCTCCGGCGACTGGCGTGCCACCTCCTCGATATCCACCCCACCCGCCGCGGAGGAGATCATCGTCAGCCGCTGCGCGGCGCGATCGAGCATCACGCTCAGGTATAGCTCTTGCGCCACCGGCACCGCCTCCTCCACCAGGAGGGCGCGCACCGGCAGCCCCTTGATTTCCTTTTGCAGCAGCGCCGCAGCGGCGGCCTCGGCCGCGTCGGGCGTGTCGGCCAGCTGGATGCCACCCGCCTTGCCGCGCCCGCCGACCAGCACCTGCGCCTTGAGCGCCACTGGCCGGCCGAGCGACGCCGCCACGCGCCGCGCCTCGGCCGGCGACATTGCCACCTCCCCGCACGGAATCGGGATCTGATATTGCGCCAGGAGTTGCTTGGCCTGATATTCTTGCAGTTTCACCCGCCCTCCTCCAAAGCAGCGGATCGTCGCGTTCGCGTCAGGCCATTATAGCATGCTTTGCGCGCGCACAAAATCGCCCGTGTCGCGCATGACACGGGCGAGGGATACGGGATACACCTATCTGTCAGGAGAGGGGCTTAACCGTACACCCTACCCCTCCGCTCGGTCAGCCTGTGAGCGCTGCCCGCTCTCGCCATGCCAGGGAGATGTAGAATACGCTACAAGTTGCGCATTCGCGCGTTTCGTGGCATAATGAAGCAAGCACTGAACATTATCTCGTCTCCAGGCGTAAGGAAGCGCGCAGCGGTGCGCCATCGCCCATCATGCGGACACACGGAGGACGCTGAAATTGATCCTTGAGATGGGTCATGCCTCCCATCCCGGGCAGAAATGCGATTATAACGGCGATCACTACAGCGGTGTGCAGCATTGGGTGACCGATGCGCAGTTGGCGGAAAAGGGATGGCTTTTCCTGCTGGCTGACGATGTCGGTGGCGACGCCTCCAGCGAGAGCAGTCGCCATGCCGTGAACCGGCTCTCCCAGTTGTACTACACCAGCTCATCCAGCAGCATCCGCCAGAGCCTGCAGCAGGCCATCACCCGGGTCAACAACGAGATCTACGAAGAGTCCAGACGTCACCAGAGCGCCAAGTGTGTGATGATCTTGGCGGCAGCGCTGCACGGCAACCAGCTGGAGATCGCCAATGTCGGTCGCGTCCGCGCCCACCAATTTCACAAGAGGCGTCTGCGTCAACTGACCCCGGATCGCTCATGGGAAGAAGTGCGGCCGACGGCGCTGGATACGCCAGAGAGCCGCGATGCGCCGGACAAAGCGCCTCCGGCGCGCGCGCTCGGCGTATCCAGGCGGGTGCTGATTGACTGGGCCCACGCCAGCCTTGCCGTGGGCGACACCCTTCTTCTGACCACAGACGGCCTGCACGAGACAGTGAGCGCCAGCGAGATGCAGGAGGCGCTGGCAAGTCGCGCCAAGCCGCAAGAGATCGCCGAGAGCCTGGTGGCGACGGCGGCCGCACGCGGCAATGAGGACAATGCCACAGCGCTTCTGCTCACCGCGCGCGAGCGAGGCAGGGGCGGCAGCCTGCCTGCCATCGCCTCCTGGGTCCTCTGGGCGGTATCCGGCATCGCCATCCTGGCGGCGCTGGTGGGTCTGGCCACCTGGTCCGGCTCGTTCTCGCTCCGCCGCCCCCCACCGACGCCATCGCCGACAGCAACCCTTGCGCAACGCACGCAGACGCTGCCGGCGGTGCTGCACCCGACCGCGACGCCGCCCAATACCGCCACGCCCACGGCGACGTTGCCACCGACCGCCACCGCCAGGCCGGTGATGCGCACGGTGGTGCTCACAGCAACCCCACCCCCCGCCACAGCGACCGTCACACCCACCCCCATACCGGTGTTGTACAACGCGCCCAGAGTGATCGCCCCGTACAATGATGAGGCGGTCTATCAGGGCGAGAACAACGTGCTTGTCTGGCAGTGGTATCGCCAGTTACAGGCGGACGAGGTGTTTGAGATCCGCCTCTGGAAAGAGGGGACCCAGCCGCCGGCTCGCGGCGCATTGCAGACTTCAGCCATGGAATTCCGCTTTGGTGTGCCGTCTGGTCTGGCCGGCAAGTACTTCTGGAACGTCTATGTGGTGCGACGCAGCGGCAGTGGCAGCGAGATCGTCAGCGTGCCGAGTGAGACGCACTTCTTCTGGTGGATGGGACCGCGACCGCAACCGCCGACCGCCACGCCGCAACCGCCGACGCCAGTGCCACCTACCAACACGCCGGTGCCTCCGACCGACACGCCGCAACCGCCGACGGACACACCGATGCCGCTAACGCCGACGCCCCTGCCCTAGATGTGTATGCCCCGACCGGCGCAATTGCAGAAGGGGAAGTGATGATGCGAGGTTTATCTCTATCGCGGTATGCCATCATCGCACGAGGTATCGTCTGTCTCCTGGCCGTTCTCTGCTTGTCTCTGCTGTGGCCGCTGGGCACAAGAGGTGAGCCCAACTTAGGCCCGGCCATCCTCTGGAGCCAGACATCGCTCGGCGCGCCCAAGATCTATGCGCTAGCCAGCGACCCACAAGAACCCCGTGTGATGCTGGCCGGGAGCTTCGAAGAGGGTGTCTTTCGCAGCAGCGACGGCGGCGGCCATTGGCAGCCGTTCAACGAGGGCCTGCCAACGCGGAGTGTGCGCGCCCTGATAATTGATGTCGAGGGCACGGCCTATGTGGGTACATACGGCGGTGGCGTCTACCGGCTGGTGCATGGCAGCAGCCAGTGGATGCCCATGAACGACGGGCTGAGAAGCCTTTACGTCTATGCGCTGGCCGCCGATTCTGCGGGGAACATCTACGCCGGCACCGGCGAAGATCCGCGCACTGGTGAAAAGGGTATCTTTCGTCTGACATGGGGCAGCAGCACCTGGAGCGCGCAGGGCCCCGGCGCTATTGTGATTGCGCTGGCGATCGCGCCCTCGCGGCAACAGACGATTTACGCCGGCACCTGGGGCACCGGTGTCTACCGCAGCGATGATGGTGGCATCAGTTGGGCGCAGATCAATGAGGGATTGACGAACCTGAACATACGCGCCCTTGCGGTGCATCCTCTAGATCCGGCCATCGTCTATGCGGGCACATGGGGTGGCGGTGTCTTTCGGACCACCGACTCGGGCGCGAGCTGGGTGAACATGAGCACCGGTCTGGCGTCCAAACAGATATACGCCCTGCGTATCCATCAGAGCACCGAAGACATCGTCTATGTCGGCACCGACGGCAAGGGTGTGCAACGGCTGGTGCACGGCGATACGCTGTGGACGGCATACGGCCTGGGGAGCGACAAGATCTACTCTCTGCTGAGCATCGCTGATGGCGCTCGCTTCACCGTCTTGGCCGGAACTGACAGGGGCGTCTGGCTGCACGACGTGACGCCGGCCCTCAGGCTACGCAAGTATCACGATCCCGCCGGCGCAGTCGCGCCAGGAGATGCCATCTACTACACCCTGCGCTACACTAACACCGGCGAGATCAAGCTCACCAATCTCATCATCAATGACGCTATTCCCGCGGGCACAACTTACTTGGAGGGTTCCGCTAATAGCAGCGGCGGCCGTTACAACTCGGCTCTGAACATCGTCGAGTGGGGCGAGGCAGCGCTGGCCGCTGGCGATAGCGGCGTTGTCTCTTTCGCCGTCCGCATTCCGCTGCCAGAGACGCCGACACCCAGCCCGACAACCACGGCGACGATCACTGTCACACAGACACCGACAGCATCGCTGACTCCGACCATCACCCTCACCCCCACAGCCACCGGGACGCCCACGGTCACTGCCACGTCAACCGCCACGATCACGCCCACCACAACCTGGACCCCGACGGCCACAGGGGAGGCGCCTACCGCCACGCCCACCAGCACACCGACGGAAACACAGACCCCGACCGGCGCGCCGCCGACCGCCACACCATCCCCCTCTCCCACTGGCACGCCGAGTCTTGTCTGTACCGAGGTGCTGGGCAATGGCAACTTTGAGACGGGCATGCTGGACGGATGGGAGACGACCGGCAGCAGTGTGGCGATCACGACGACGCGACACATGGGCCGCTATGCCGTCCGCTTGGGGGGCGAGAATGGCGTCGAGGCGGAAATCCGCCAATCGTTCATCATCCCGACGGACACGATCTCCGCGCAGCTCAGCTACTGGTGGTACGTGACGACGCAGCAGACCACGCATCCCCGCGATTATATGTATGTCGAGCTGCGGGATGCGGAGGGCAAATTCCTCGCCAACCTGGACATCATCAGCGACAGCAGCCCTACCGATCGGTGGTATCCCTCGCTGCTGATAGACCTGAGAGCGTATGCCGGACAAGAGATATGGCTCGCCTTTGTCGTGCAAACCAACGAGACGATGCCAACGACCTTTTACCTCGACGACGTGAGCTTGATGGTCTGTGTGCCGCGCCTCACATCCCAGCGGGCACAGCGACGCGCGAATATCGTGCCGCGGGCGACAGCGACCGCGCCCGCCATCCTCAACGTGGCCGCCATCTATTCGTTGCAAACCGGCTGGCGCCGCAGCAACACCGTCATCAACTCGCCATATCGCGTGATGTTGCCGCTCGTCATCAAACAGTAATGAAAAAGAGCCGACACTCGCGATGAGCGTCGGCTCTTGATTGGTGGCGTCTATGGGAGCAGCAGCTTGCCGCCGGCGAAGGTCTTGCCCTTGTCCTCCATGCGTGGCTTGGACACAGGCTCACTGCCAGGGATGATCAGGCCGCTTTTGGTGAATTCCACATTCGGCTGGCCTTCTTCGTCGTCCCTTCCCTCTTCGTCTATCTTCTCAAGCCGCTGCTCCAGCCGTTTGCGGACTTGCTCCTCTTCTTCGGCGCGCGCCTTTTGCAGCGCCAGAAGCGCCGGCCCGGCGTCGTAATACTTCCCGCCCCTGGCAAGCTTGGCCTCCGTCAGCGACGCCTTATTCAGCAAAGCATGGTTGAATAGATGGCCAGACTCGCGCAGGAAATCGCGTTTGGTCGCCTGATAGTGTGCTTCCTGATAGCCCTGCCACGCCGCGTTGATATACTGCATCAGATCATCTTGCATGGAGGGCGGCAACAGAGTCGGTGAGGGCGAAAGGCGCGCACCCCCTGGAACAGGGAGAACGTGGCCGACCAACAGATCATCTGCCACCGCCATCCGCGACCAGAGCATCTCATCAACCTGATAGTCGCCACCGATGATCAAGTCTCGCAGCACGAGAAACGCAGCCGGTTTGGCTTCCTGCACGCGGAACAGGCTCATGACGCTCTGCTGCCAGTCGCCAAGTATCTGTCGTTCCGCCTCAGTCAGCTTTGAACCAACCTGAGCCAGGAACTCGGCCAGGATCGTTCTCTTGCTCTGCCATGTCGGATAGTCCAGCACATACCAGTCGAAAAAGCGGAGCAGATCACGTCGGTCAATCGCCCGCACCGCATTCATGTGGTAGCTGCCGTTCCAGAAGAGGTTGAATGCGAACAGAAGGTCCACCTCAAAGGCGGGTCCTTGCGAGAAGAGAAAGAGCTGATCGAAGAGCGTCTCGTAGCTTCGCCGTGCTTCCGTGTGCTGGCTCTGCACGGCACGATCGCGGCTCATGCAACAGTGCTTGTATTTCTTGCCGCTGCCACAAGGGCAGAGATCATTTCGTCCCACATTAGGCATATCTGGCCCTCTTCACTCGATAGGATCCATTTGATTCATACCGCTCTATGATACCACACTAGAGAGGCTTGGTCAAAAGATTCGCCAGCAGAGTCGAGCTGTGCTACAATGGGCGCGCGACCGGCAAGGCGCTCTCTACCAGCCGGAAAAGGAGACTCGATGAGAATCAGTATTGTTCTCTCCACGCACGCGACGCAATTCTCCGCGCTGGCATTCCAGCAGGATTGGGCGCACAATGTGGGCGACATGGCCGCGCTGGGCTATGACGCCGTAGAGTTGGCGATCCGCGACCCGAATCTGCTGGATCAGCGCACTGTAACCGAGGTACTGAGCCGTTACGGCCTGCCGCTGGTGGCGATTGGCACTGGCCAGGCGTATAGCGAGGAGGGCCTCTCCTTCACCCATCCTGATGGCGTGATCCGCCGCCGCGCCTTGCAGCGGATCAAGGATCAGATCACCTTTGCCGCACCGCATAGCGCGATTATTATCATCGGCCTGATCCGGGGCCGAACTCAACCGGGCGTGCAGCGAGCACAGGCGTGGGCATGGATGCGCGAGACGCTGTCTGCCTGTGCCAACGATGCCGCGCGGCATGGCGTGCGTCTCGTGGTGGAAGCGATCAACCGCTACGAGACCGATCTGGTCTGCACCGCTGCCGAAGGCCTGACGCTGCTGGATGAGCTGAGCGCTGACAATGTGGGTCTGCTGCTGGACACATTTCACATGAACATCGAAGAAGCCTCCATATATGACAGCATCCGGCAGGCCGGCAAGCGCCTGTTCCACTTTCATGTGGCGGATTCGAATCGCTGGTATCCGGGCGCCGGGCACACCGACTTTCCCGGCATCCTGGCGACATTGCGCGAGATCGGCTATGATGGCTATATCTCGGGCGAGATGATGCCGCTGCCTGATCCCATGACGGCAGCGCGGGAGATGATCCGCTACCTGCGCCAGGTCGGCGCGTAGCGGCTAACCGAGGAGGGGTGTTGGCAAAGAGCTACTTTCTTGGTGTTGATGGCGGAGCTACCAAAACCAGGTGCGTGGTATGTGATAAGACGTTACAGGTACATGGAAGCGGCCTGGCGGAGGGATCGAACCATCATATCATCGGCCTGACGAACGCCGCGGCGAATATCATGAGCGCGGCAACGGCTGCGCTGCAAGAAGCGGGGCTTGCGCTCAGCGATGTGGCTGCCGCTGGATTCGGCATGGCAGGAATTGACGCGCCTCTGGATCGTGAGCTATTGGAGGGTGCGCTGCGCGCCTATGAACTGCCAGAGTGTCTGGTGCTGACGAATGATGGCATAGCGGCGCTGAGTGGCGCCACCGGCGGCGAACCCGGCGTCGTCGCCATCGCCGGCACCGGTGCCATCGCCGTGGGCATGAACGATGCAGGAGAGACGGCGCGCGCCGGCGGCTGGGGATATATTCTAGGCGATGAAGGCAGCGCCTATGATATCGGGCGGCGCGGCATGATCGCGGCACTCTGGGCGTACGACGGACGTGGCCCGCAGACGGCGCTGCTGGATCGCCTGATGGAGACCCTTCACCTGCAGACGATCCGCGACCTGATCGAGCTCATCTATGAGAAGGGGATGCCGCATCATGAGATCGCAGCCTTTGCGCAGATCGTAGCCAGGGCAGGCCGTGAGGGTGATGCCGTCGCGCGGCGTATCCTGCGCGAGGCAGGCGAGGTGGTAGCAGTGTCGGTGCTGGCGGTGATGGAGCGGCTCCAGATGAAAGGCAAGCCGGTCACCGTGGCCGCCGCCGGCAGCGTTCTGCTGAATGACGCGCTGGTGCGGGAGGCGTTCGTAGCGGCACTGCAGAGACATGCTCCCACCGCCCACGTCATCGTCCCGCGCTACGATGCCGCCGTTGGCGCGGCGCTGCTGGCGATCCGTGCCTGGCAAAAGCAAAACCCAGGAGAGCTAGGGAGGATAACATGAAGAAGATCACGATTACTGCCGGCAATGTCACGGCGCAAGCGGAGGTATATGACACACCCACGGGACAAGCCATCTGGGACGCCCTGCCGATCGAGGGCCGGGGCAACACCTGGGGCGACGAGATCTATTTCAGCATCCCGGTGCACCTGCAGGAGGAGAACGCCAGGGCGATCGTGGACATGGGCGATCTCGGCTACTGGCCGCCCGGGAATGCCATGTGTATCTTTTTCGGCCCGACTCCCGCGAGCAGCGGCAACGAGATTCGCCCCGCCAGCCCGGTGAATGTGTGGGGCAGGATCATTGGCGATCCCAAGGTGTTCAAGCAAGTGCGCAGCGGCACCAAGATTGTCGTGCAAAAGGCCGAATAGCGCCGTCGCAGGTGCTCCATAGCAGTCAGATAGAGAGGTCAGAGAGACCGGTGAAAGTCAAACTCGCCTATGGCAAAGAGGGACTGGATGTCGTCCTGCCCGACCGGAACGTAACCGTGCTAGAGCCGCGCTTTGTGCCCGGGCTGCCGGACGAAAGGGCCGCGCTGCGGGCCGCGCTGCGCCAGCCGATGGGCACGCCGCCGCTGCGCGATCTCGTCTCGGCGCGGGATCGCGTGGCGATCGTCTTTAGCGACATCACGCGCCCGATGCCAAACGACCGCGTGCTGCCAATCCTGCTGCAGGAGCTGGAACATGTGCCAACAGACCACATTACGCTGATCAACGGGTTGGGCACGCACCGTCGCCAGACCGACGAGGAGCTGGTGCGGATGCTCACGCCGGAGGTGGCCGGGCGCTATCGCATACTGCAACACGACTGCTGGGATGACGACAACCTGGTCTGTGTGGGCGAGACATCGTTCGGCCACGTGGCGCGCGTGAACCGGCTTTACATGGAGGCGGATGTCAAGATACTGACGGGGTTCATTGAGCCACATCTCTTTGCCGGCTTTAGCGGTGGGCCGAAGGCGGTTTTGCCCGGCGTCGCCAGCGAGAGCCTGATCCTGAGCAACCACAGCGCCAAGATGATCGGCCACCCGAAAGCGATCTGGGGCGTCAGCGAAGGCAACCCGGTGTACCAGGAGATGCGTGAGGTGGCGCTCATGACGCGCCCCACCTTTCTGCTGAACGTAACGCTGAACAAGCAGCGTCAGATCACCGGCATCTTTGCGGGGGACATGCTGCAAGCACACGAGGCGGGCATGAAGCAGGCCAAGGAGGCAGCCATGGCGCTGGTGCCTGAGCCGTTCGACATCGTCATCACCAGCAACTCGGGCTATCCGCTCGACCTGAACCTCTATCAGGCGGTCAAGGGCATGTCGGCGGCGGCGCAGATCGTCAAGCCCGGCGGGGCTATCATCGCCGCCGCCGAATGTTGGGACGGTATCCCCGACCACGGCCACTACAAGGAGATGTTGCATCAGGCGCGCTCGCCGCAAGAACTGCTGGAGATCGTCAACGCGCCCGGCTTTTTGCTGACCGACCAGTGGCAGTGCCAGATCCAGGCTCTCATCCAGCTCAAGGCAGATGTTTATGTCAAAAACAGCTACCTATCGGATGAGGAGCTGCGTCGCGCGCTCTTTCTGCCCTGCCAGCGCATCGAGGACACCCTGGACGAGCTGCTGCACAAATATGGCCCGGACGCGACGGTGTGCGTGCTGCCGGAGGGGCCGCAGACGATTCCTTATCTGGCGGGGCCAGTGTGAGCCTCACGCTCTGAGAGAGTGTCCCTCCATCTCTGGCGGCACAGGTACGCTCAGAACGTCCAGGATCGTCGGTGCCAGATCGAGCAGGGATGGCGACGAGAGGTCGAGCGGACGGCTGCAAAAGAGCACGCCCGGCACCAGTGACGGATCCACCGAGCAATGATCGGCACTCCATGCCTTGCGATTGGGCGAGATCGTCTCAGCGGGTATGCGTCCCACCGCCGTCTGCGATGAAGTGCGATACCCGGCGCGAAAGCCAATGACCACATCACCCGCGTCCGCCATCGCGCCGCCGCGATACAGCTCATCGCGCCGGTAGACGCGTTGTACGAGCATCTCGCCGGTCTCTGGATCGCGCCAGACGCGCAGGCGCGCCGCGATCTCTGCGCACAGCGCGTCATAGTCGCGCCCCGGGGCAACGATTCCTTCCCGCTCGCGCCCGCGCAGGTTCACATAGACCTTGCTCAGGCCGATAGCATATGCGCGTGTGCGGCGCCAATCCACACCGCGCCAGAAGGTGTCTCCCGGGGAAGCCGCTGCATCTGCCACCAGGTACCCCTGGTCGCGCAGCCATGCGTTCAGATGCACCAGCCGATAGACAGGCTTGAAGCCATGATCGGACAGCACTAACAGCGTGTCCGTCGGATCGAGCGCCGCCATCATCTCGCCCACCAAGCTGTCAAAACGTCGGTAGATATGCCGGATAGCGTCGCCATAGCGCCGCGCGCTCTCTGGCGTGTGCAACGGGTCGCACGGGTCCTGGTGCCGCCAGAAAAGGTGTTGCACGCGGTCTGTGGCCTCCAGGACGGCGATCAACAGATCATCCTCGTCGCGCGCCAGCGCATCCAGCGCCATCGCCGCCTGCAAGTCAAAGGTCTCGTGCACCTGCTGCAAAAAGGCATCCTCATCCAGCCGCCCCTCATTGACGCCGGTGGCATCCTCCGGCCAGCCGAGGGTGCTGAACACCCCCCAGCGGCTTACCAGCTCCTGAATGTAAGAATCGGGATATGTCAACGACAGGAGGGGGGCGCGCGGGTCGAGGTTGAGCGGCGCGAGATAGAGCCGAAGGTGCGGTTGCAGCGCCTGCAGATGAAAGCGCGCCATGCCCGGCCAGACACCACCGGTAGGCTCAGTGAAGCGAAGCGCCCACCACGGAGTCCACTCCCCCACGGCGAGCGTCGCATTCTGCCCCTGGCAGCTCAAGCGCAGCGCACCCCCCTGCCGCGTCAGGTGCAGCGGGATCGCGGTGTCGCGTGGGCCGGGAATGGCGGCCTCCAGCTCAAGCGCCTCCGCCAGACGAATGGTCTGCTGGTCGTTTCTGCGCCCCACCTCAGTCGTATAGAGGAACGATGACCCCCATGTGCCGAGCAGGTCCGGCACACCCAGCCCGGAGAGCATCCGCCCGCGCACCGGCTCCGGCGGGCACGTCCCCGGCACGCGCAGCAACGTGCAACTCCGGCCCACGGTGCTCGCCACACTCCAGATCGTCTCGCCCGCGCGGTGGTTGATCGCCACCAAGCCGGGACGCTCCGCGGCAAAGCGCACGGTCAGCGGCGCAATGCGCGGCAGGTATGTGTGCGGATCGCGGTGCAGGAAATCGTAGATACCGTGCTGGCCGGGGTTCAGGCCGGTGACAAAGGTCGCCCAGGCAACAGGCGACTCGGCGGGGTTAGTCGTCTGCAGGGGTGACCAACACCCCCGAGCGGCCAGCCGCGCCAGGTGCGGCAGTGTCCCATCGCGCAGCCAGTGCGCCGTAAGCGTCGCGTCCATACCGTCCGCGCCCAAGACGATCACCCGGCCGCTCATTGCTCTGCGCTACCTCAGCGCGATGCCGTAACCGCCAGCGCGGCGGATGTTGCGTGTGGCTGCATGTTGATCTCCTTCAAATAAGAGGCGCGCTACACGCGATAGGCCCGCACCCTCGCCATGCAGCGGTTCGCTGTATTCACATCCGGCACATCCGCCACGCGGTAATAGACGCCACCCACGAGCTGGTGTGCATCCAACACCCGACAGAAATCGCCATATGGCACGCCGACGACCAGCGGCAGATCGCCCACCCGCCGCTTCAGCTCGGGCAGCACGTCAAAGGCGAGGGGGAAACCCCTGTCATCGCCCAGATAGAGCGCCTTCAGGCCTTTGACGGTGGATACCGCTTCCAGCAGGTGGCGGCCGTTGCCGTGGATGTGGCAGACGCCGCCGTCAAAGTGGGCGAACATGCGCTCCAGCGCCGCCCGTCCCCATCGCTCGAAATAGGCGACAGAGGTCATGTGGAACGGATCAACGCTCTCAGAGATGATCCGCCCGGGCAGCCATTGCACCATATTGCTGCACGTACCCCCTGCCACGAGTGGCACATGCGCGAAGAAGGTCTCTTGCACCCAGAGATTCAGATCGTGAGCGAGATCGAGAGCGCGCTGCACCATCTCCGGCGCGTTCAGCAACGCTTCGTAGGTGGCTGTCGCGCCCACCAACTCGAATACCAAGTTGAGATGGTTGATCAGGATAAAGTGGCTGATGCCAAACTTGCCTTCAGCGCCGTGCACGAACACCTCTAGCTGGTGCACATATCGCTGAAACCAGAGCGACTCGGGCGAGTACGACAGCCCCGCCAACTCGGACCAGTCGCGCAGCAGCGGCGGCACCATGGACGAGATCCAGCCGGTGTCCGGGTCGCTGATGAAACGCACATCGCCGCCCAGCAGCCCGCCATATAGCCCCTGATCCATCTCGCTGAGGTAGGCGCTGGGGATCGTGTCGTCTTCCACTGCCACCCGCTCGCGCCAATAGTCGTCCCAGAAACGAATCCGCTCCTCCGGATCAGGATACGCGCCATAGCCGGCGGGATGGCGGCGCGCAAAGGCTACCAGCGCGCGGCTGGGAACCTGCATCGCGGCCAGAATGGCGTCGGGCGCGCGATCCAGGAAGAGGTGCCGCAGCCGCGTCAGGACATCCTCCCCGTGCGGGCAATAGCTCAAGGGAAAAGACATGTGATCCCGCCTTTTCTAGCACTCGGGCAGTGCGACCGCATCGCCGGTGCGCGCCTGCCAGCGCCGAATCTCGTCCGCCAGTCGCGCCATCAGCGGGCGCATCTCCGGCTGGGTTGCCAGGTTCTGCCTCTCGAATGGGTCGCGGCGCAGGTCATATAGCTCGTGCTCGCCACGCGGGCTGCAATTGAACTTCCAGCCCTCCAGCGTCACCACGGTGCGCACCGGATCGCCGATGGCGGCGATGGCCTCCTCGCGTGTGGCGATCTCCAGCATCGGCGCGGGCACTGTCGCCTGGCCGATGATATCGCCAAAGCCGTTGTTCAGGCCGTTCCACTCGATAAAGACGCTATCCTGCGGCTCTAGCGCCCCGTCCTCCAGCACAGGCCGCAGGCTCTTGCCCTGCAGGTGATCTGGCACCGGCTGACCCATCAGGTCTAGCAATGTGGGCACCAGGTCGATCTGGCTGACGGGGCCCCCGATATGGCGACTCCGGCGCTGCCCCGGCAGGTGGATCAGCAGCGGCACGCGAACCGCCTCCTCGAACTGGACGCATTTGGCCAGCAGGCGGTGGCTGCCCATCATGTCGCCGTGATCGGAGGTAAAGACGACGATGGTGTTATCCGCCAGGCCGCACTCGTCCAGCGCGTCCAGAATCTGGCCGACGTAGGTATCCACCAGGCTGCACAACCCCCAGTAGTTGGCGATCATGCGGCGCCAATCCGCCTCGGTGCGTAGCGGCAGGCCGCTGTGGCCCAGCGCGGCATAAGCGCGCTGGAACAGGCGTGTTTTGAGCGGCTGGTCCGGCGTGGGCAGGGCGGCGAAATTGGCGGGCAGCGTTACGTCCGCCGGCGCATACTGGTCATCACGCGGGCCAAAGAAGGGCATGTGCGGCTCGAAAAAGTTCACGAACAGGACAAAGGGCTGATCCCAATGCTCACGGATAAAGCGCGCCCCCTCCATGCCGAGATACGCTGGCTTGCTGAAGCGTTCCGGCAGCCGCGCCGTCTCACTTCGGCCAAAGAAGCTGCCATTCCTAGGCTGGAGGCCGTTCGCAAGCAGCCAGTGGTGGTAGGTGGAGCGCGCAGCGCGGTCGCGCCCGGCGCTATAGTACTGGCTGTAGGTGTCGTCAATGCTGACCCACTCGTGAAAGCCGTGCTGGGGAAAGATCTCGTCTCCCAGATGCCATTTGCCATGATAAGCCGTTGCATAGTCGCCGCGAGCGAGGAGCTCGGGAAAGCAGCGAGTGTCATCCTGTAACCGAACATTGTTCTCTGTCATGCCGCAGGTATGCGGGTAGAGTCCAGTCATGATGCTCGCGCGCGAGGGTGTGCATACCGGCTGCGTCGCATAGGCGCGCTCAAAGACGGTGCTTTGCGCCGCCAGCCGGTTCAGGTTCGGCATGAAGATCCGCTCATTGCCGTAGGCAGCCATCGTGTCATAGCGTTGCTCATCGGTAAAGATAAAGAGCAGGTTCGGCGCAGGCATCATCCCTCCTGTCTGGCTACTGGAACCTGGGCATGCTCGATCGCGGCCAACGTATGTTCCACGTTCAGCGTGATCTGGTCCAGATACTTGGGGAACATACCCACCACGACAGCATCGGTCGGCTTGATGCGCGCAAAAGCGTAGCAAAACGCCTCCCGCACGCACTCCTGCGTCCCGCAATTGCGGTTGGCGGCGAGGATCTTGAACGCCAGCACCGTCTTGGGCGTCTGTTGGATCACGCGACACATCACATCGCGATCCTCGTGCACAAAGATCTCCGGCTGGAACCTGCCGGAGACGAGGGCACTCTCGCGCGGCGTGCGGTTCAGGTTGTAGAGGCATGCCATGTAGAAATCCACATCCCAGCCATGTTCTTCTGCATAGACGATTACCTCCGGATAGTGCGTGCCAAGGCCCACCTGCACGCCGCAATCGCGCATACACTTGAGGTAATCGCACACCTTGTCGATCTTGCCCGCCTGCCAGAGGCGATCCGTCAGCGAGCCGTGATGGTAGATGCCGATTGCGCCCGCAGCGGCGATGATGCGAATGTTCTGGTAGATGTCGTGCATCTCGGACGCCGTCTGCGCGATCCAGTGAAGTTGGCCGCCAGCGCGGCGGAAAAGCTCGAGCCAGTAGAGGATGCGGTGATAATCACCGCGCGCCTGCAACGTGTTGATTCCTGCCGCCTGGCAGCGTTGCAGGAATTCGACGACGCGCTCCGGTGTGTAAT
>JAIOAV010000042.1 GCA_019873665.1 Chloroflexota bacterium | reverse complement strand
AACTCGCCCGCCCGCCCCGCAGGGAGTAGCGCCCAGACATGTCGCGCCAGTTCCCGCTCCGTATCCGGGTCGCCTAGCGTCGTCGTCACCTGAAAGACCCGGCTCAGGACGCGCCGCACGTTGCCATCCAGCGCGGGATAATCCTGCCCATACGCGATGCTCAGGATGGCGCCGGCGGTGTATGCACCCACGCCGGGAAGGCGGGCCAGCGCCTCCCACGTGTCGGGGACACGCCCGCCGTGCTCGCGGACGATGCGTTGCGCCGCGGCGTGCAGGTGGCGCGCCCGCGCATAGTATCCCAATCCCTCCCACTGCTTGAGCACGTCGTCCAACGGCGCGGCGGCCAACGCGCTCACAGTAGGAAAGCGAGCCAGAAAGCGCTGGTAGTATGGCAGCACCGTCGCCACCTGCGTCTGGTGCAACATGATCTCGGACACCCAGATGGCGTAGGGGTCGCGGGTCTGTCGCCACGGCAGCTCGCGCTGATGCGCGCCATACCACGCCAGTAGTTGCGCTGTGATCGAATTCAGCATACGCCTCGCGTTCTCACCTCGAAATCATTGTACCACCTTGAGCGAAAGGCGCAAGTCGCTTTGCGGGTGGCGCCGATTCGTGGTAATGTCCGACCGAAGAGGTGAGGCACGCCATGCGCATTGATGAACCGATCGTCTATGGCACATTCATTCGCCGCGATAACCGCTTTGCCGCCACGGTGGAGGTGGCAGGCACGACAGCGCTGGCCCATGTCGCCAGCTCGGGGCGCATGGCCGAGCTGTTCGTGCCAGGGGCCGTCGTCGCGTTGCTGCCACGCGACAGACCGGAATGCCGCACGCGCTACAGATTGCTCTTGGTGCGCCATAGAGATCGCTGGGTATCGGTGGACGCGCAGATGCCGAACCGGCTGGTCGCAGAGGCGCTGGCAGCGCATGCGCTGCCCCCTTTTGCCGGCTATGGTGAGATCATGCCAGAAGCGCGGCGTGGCCCGCACCGGGTGGATTTCTACCTCTCAAGCGACGAACGCCCCTGCTGGCTGGAGGTCAAGTCGGTAACGCTGGTCACGGCAGACGGGCATGCGCTCTTCCCCGATGCGCCTACGGCGCGCGGGCGCGAGCATCTAGCGCTCCTACGAGAAGCAGCACAGGAGGGCGCGCGGGCTGCAGCGCTTTTTGTCATCCAACGCGCCGACGCGCGCGATTTTCGCCCACACGACGCCCACGACCCGGCGTTCGGCGTAGCCATGCGCCAGGCGGTGGCAGCCGGCGTAGAGGTGTATGCCTACTGTTGCAACGTCTCACCACACGAGATCACACTCGCGGCGGCCGTGCCGGTCATTCTATGACTCTACCTGCGCCAGCCAATACGCTGCATCCACGAGGTCAACCGCCACATCTGCCAACACCACGCCCGCCATCGGCGACAGAGTGCCGCCCGGCAGCGGCCCGATGCGCGTCGCCCACTCGGCGGGCAACCCCCGGTAGCCAACCGCCGCGCCGACGATAGCGCCCGCCTGCGCCGCCGACGAATCGCAATCCCGTCCGGCATTCACCGCCAGCAGCACCGTCTCGCGAAAGTCACCCCCACCATAGCGCACTGCCGTCAGCGCCAGCGCGCACGCGCTCGGGCCATGCGAGTTGGGCACGCCCGTGTCTGAGATAGCCCACAATTCAGGCAAGGCGTCGCGCGGGTTATCGTAGCGCGCCGCGGTGGCAAAGCACTGCTCCACCACATAGCGTGTCCAAGATTCTTCCGGGATGGCGGCCAGTGCTGCATTGAGGATGGTGGGGAGATCGTGTCCTGCCATCGCCATACAGACGGCAGAGGCGATCGCCTCCGCCTGGATCACGCCCTCGTCCCAGTGCGAGACGGCGGCATCCGCCCGCGCCAGCCGGCGTGCCAGGTCCAGGTTGCCCGGTGCTGCGATGCCGCATGGCGCGACGCGCATCGCCGCGCCGCACGAGTTATTCGCCATGTGGTAGCGCCCGCTGAAGGGAGGCTGCAGGCCACGCAGCAGGTTGGCCACGGTGCGCTTTTCGCTCATGCCGCCGGTGGACATCAGGTCCCTTTTCAGCGGCCAGTCGGCGCAATGCTCCAGCCACCTCGTGGCGAGAAAATCGGGCGCTGGCACCCCACCCGCCTTGCAGATGCAGCGCGCCGTGAGCACGGCGAACTCGGTGTCATCGGTGCCGGCTACATCCTCACGCAAGTAGCCGTTGATCCAACCATATGTCTCGCGAATCCTGGCGACGGACCATCCTTCCACCGGCGCGCCCAGCGCGTCGCCAATGGCCAACCCGTATAGCGATCCCTTGGCGCGATCGAGCAGATCATCCCGATCCATGGCTAGCTCTGAGCTGCGTGCGCAAATACGCCCTGGATCTCGCCGTAGTATATGCGGTGAAAGTCGCCGCGTGGATACGAACCTGCTACGATCTCCGGCGATAGATGCGGCGGGAGCACCTCGTTATAGTGCACCACCTTGCACTCGTAAACCAGAGGACACGCGTCTATGGTAACGGCGCGGACGCGCTGGCCTGGAGAGATGGACATCTGATAAGCGGCGAACTTGTTCACATCACGGCCACTTCTCGTGCCGCAGAAAGACACCCAATCACTCATCTCGGGCGTTGGCACATTGACCGTAAACTCGCCAGAATCCTCGATGAACTGATAGGTGTAACGCGACGGGCGAACCAGCACGACAAAGATCTTGCGTCCCCAGATGATGCCCAGCGTGCCCCAGCCGATGGTCATGACGTTCGATGCGCCCGATCGCTTGGTGGCAGCCAACAGCAGGCCCGGCCGCGTCAGCAACTCCATCGTGCGCTCGTATTGATAGGTAAAGGGGACCTCGTAACGTTCCATGATAACTCCTTTCTCTTTTGGTGGCACGAGAGAGTATAACACAGGGAGCAGGGGCGGGCAATCGGGGAGGCACAGCTTTAGTTGAGATCGCGAGCGCGAGCCAAGGTCAGCGCCCAGACGGACGCTGCGCCCTGCGCTTTGAGGGCAGCGCTACAGGCATCGAGTGTGGCGCCGGTGGTGCAAACATCATCCACCAGGACGATCCGCCGCCCCGTTACCGGCGCGACGCATGTGAAAGCGCCGGCCACGTTCTGCGCTCGCTCCGGCGCGTTCAGGCCCACCTGCGGCCGCGTGTAGCGCGTGCGCTGCAGCAGCTTGGCCTCCAGCGGCAGACCAGTTCCTCTGGCCAGTTGCTCCGCCAGCAGCAACGACTGGTTATAGCCACGTTCCCGCACGCGCCGCGGATGCAGCGGCACCGGCACGATACCGTCCGCCGGCCACGGCTGCTCCTGCCAGCAGGCACAGAGAAGCTCCCCGAACGGCAGAGCCAACACGCGCAGGCCTTGATATTTGAACTGGTGAATGCCCTCGCGCAACACGCCTGTCGAGTAGGCCGCGGAGCGGATGCCATCCAGGGAGCGCGGATGTGTGTTGCGGCAGGCATTGCCCGGATCGAGGTGCTGGCCGCATACGGGACAGAGTGGCGGCAACACAAGCTCGATCTGGGCGCGGCACGTCGCACAAAGCCATGCGCCGCCGCGCTGGCAGCCGATGCAGCGTGGCGGGAAGAGCAGGTCGAGCAGCGCATCTTTCAGACGGTTCAGGCTCGTCGCTTGCATGCTCTCATCGTTCCGAACCGGTGATGCGTGGCAGCATAGTTACGTTTTGCATGGCCGTCAATCCGCTTTTCTCCTGACCATCATGAGCCCCGCAGGATGAGCGGCACATGGACGGGCAATACCCCTGATCCGGTGGGCGTGAGGGTAGGCGTCGGCGTGGCGGTTGCGGTGGGCGTGGACGTGCTTGTTGCCTCCACCGTAGCCGTCGCGGGCGATGAATGCGTCTGTGTTGGCGTTGCGGTGAACGCAGGCCCTTGGCGCGCATACTTGACGATGCGGTTCAGGCCCTGCGCATTGAAGGGATCGGTGTATAGCTCGGTGTCGCTGATATAGACGTACCCTTCGGCGTCCACAGCAATGCCCCATGGCTCGGCGAACTGCTCCTGCCCGGGCCCCGCACTACCCCACTGCGTGACGTACACGCCATCCGCTGTGAACTTTTGCACGCGGCGGTTGCCGCGATCCACCACATAGACGTTGCCCAGCCGATCGGCAGCGATCCCCTGCGGGTCACTGAAGCGCCCCGGCGTGTTGCCGGAGCCGCCCCACTTGCTGAGGTATACGCCATCGGCGTCAAAGACCTGGACGCGGCGGTTGCCGAAATCGGAGACATAAACGCGGCCATCCGGTCCCACGGCGATCCCCTGCGGCTGGAAAAAGTCGCCGTCGTCACGACCATACTCCCCCCACTCGGTAAGGAGCACGCCAGTCGGATCGAATTTCTTCACCATCGCCCGCGAGGCGATCACCACATAGACAGAACCATCCGCAGCCACGGCGATATCGTCAGGGAAAAGGCCGGGAATGGACCATTTGCGTTGATAGTTGCCATGCGCGTCGAACACCTGAATGCGGCTGTTGTTGCGGTCCACTACATAGACCATGCCTGCGCCGTCTATGGCCACGGCGTACGGGGTGTCGAACTTGCCGTCCGCATATCCCTGCCCGCCGATCTGCCAGAGGAGCGCGCCTTCGGGGGAGAACTTGACCACCCGCTGTCGCTGCGAGTCTGCCACGTAAAGGTTCCCCTGCGCGTCCGCCGCCAGGCCGCGCGGCGAGCGCAGCCGCTCCGCCACGGTCACCCCGCTCCCCCACGTGCCAAGGAATACGCCGTTGCTGTCGCGCCGCTGGATGCGATCGTTGCCCCAGTCGGCGATATAGAGCTGGCCGCGCGCATCCAGGGCAAGGCTCATCGGGTCGTTGAACGCCCGCGCGCCATCCCCGGCGCCGCCAAAGGCAGCCACGAGAACTCCCTCGAAATTGTAGCGCTTGACCTTGTCATTGACCGTGTCGGCGACAAAGATGTCGCCATTCGCGGCGGCAAAGATGCCATGTGGCGTGTTCAGGTTGGTATCCGCGATGCCAAGGCTCCCCCACTCCCGCTGAAAGACGCCGACCAAATTCACGAGGGCAAAGCGTTGCACGCGGTGGTTGTCGCTATCCACGACAAAGACCTGACCGCTGGGATGCCAGCTGATCCCCCAGGGGAGGCGGAACTGACCGGGATCGCGGCCTCGCGTGCCCCACTTGGCCAGAAACCGCCCTTGCAGGTCGAATACCTGGATGCGGTTGTTGTTGCGATCGGCGACAAAGAGGTGGCCGGCATTGTCGAAGGTCAGATCGCATGGATAGAGAAACTGCCCATCACTGCTCCCCTGGCGTCCAAATGCGTTGATGTAATTCCCCTGCCGGTCAAAGATCTGGATGCGGTGATTGTAGCAATCCGCCACATACACCCGATTATCGGGCGAGATGGCGACACCGCGCGGATGCCACAGCTCACCCGGACCGCTGCCGAGATGGCCCCAACTCCGCACCACCGCGCCGGTGGCATCGAACACCTGAATACGGTGATTGTGCTCATCGCTCACGTAAACCTCGCCCTGGCTGTCCACAGCGACGTCTGCCGGATGGTCAAACTGCCTCGGCGGCACGGCGGGATCCCACACCGCCACCAGGCGGTATGTCTCGCCCTCGATCAGCGCTGCACCGCTCGGTCGCACCCCCAGCCAGGGCGCAGCCAGCAGCCACAACGACAGGAGGATCGTCAAACCCAACCAGCACATGCGGGATCTGGACATCACGCTAACCCTCCAGGAAAAGGAGCGCCACCCGGGCCGGCGGCGATCGGGTGGCGGGGCAAGCACTGCGATGCGGTTAGGGCAGATAGATGCCGAATGCCCCGGCGATCTTGGGCACGGCAGGCCCCAGGATGACCACCAGCAGCGACGGAAAGATCAACAACACCAGCGGGATCGTCATCTCGACCGGCGCCATCTGTGCCTTCTCCTCCGCCCGCTGTCGGCGCTTGGTGCGCATCTGATCCGATTGCACGCGCAGCACACGTGTCATGGCGACGCCCAACTGATCCGCCTGGATGACGGCCGCGATAAAGTTCGTCAAGTCCGGCACCTCCGCCCGATCTGCTAGGTCGCGCAGCGCCTCACGTCGCAGCTTGCCCATGCGGATCTCGGAGAGGACGCGCCCAAACTCGCGGCTCAGCTCGTTGTCCCATTTTTCCGTCACCTTGGCCAGCGCGCCGTCAAAGCCGAGGCCGGCCTCTACGCTGATCGTCAGCAAATCCAGCGCGTCCGGCAGCGCCTTGACGATGTTCGCCTTACGCTTCTTGATCTTGCCGCCCAGCCAGATGATCGGATACTGGAAGCCGAGCGCAGCCAGGAGGAAGGTGAACATGAGCTTCTTTTCCATAGGCAGGCCTGCCATGTTGAGCACCAGAAAGGTGAGCACACCCATCATGACGCCGGCAAGGCCACGTACACCGAGAAACTCCGCAGGACCCCAGTTGTTCGGATTCCCCGCCAACTCCAGGTTGTGGCGCACCGTTTCCATGCTCTTCTGGGGCGCAAAGCGTGTTACAAGGCGAGCCATACTGCGGATCATGGGCATCAGGACGCGCTCGGAGAAGGGCTGTTCCAGTTCGATCTCCTCCAGCGTCTTGGGTCGGCTGGCGTATTGGGTCAGGCGATCCTGCACCTGCGTTCCCGAGCGGCGGCTGGATGCCAAACCAGCAAAGATCAGCAGAACACCCAGCGCGATGCCCAGGGGAACGAGAAGCTGCAAACCGGTCATATCCGCTCAACTCCTCCCCGCTAGATCTCGATATCCACGATCTTGCGGATGATCAAAAAGCCGGTGACCAGCATGATACCCGAGACGATCAACATGATCCAGCCGCATACCGTCGTCCATAGGGTGGACATGTACTCGGGGTTGATCATGGTGATGATCAGGGTCATGATCACCGGCAGCGCCGTAATGATATACGATGATGCGCGCTGCATCGCCGTCAGCGTTCGGATTTCGCCCTTGATGCGCACCCGCTCGCGGATGATCTCGCCAATGTTATCCAATATCTCCGCCAGGTTGCCGCCCACCTCGTGCTGCACATTGATGGCGGTGATCATCAGGTCCAGGTCATCGCTGTTGATCCGACGCAGCAGGTTCTGGAACGCCTGCTCGTTGGGGATGCCCAGGCCGATCTCCTTCACCACCCGCTGGAATTCGCTGGAGATGGGCGGGGCCAACTGAGTGGAGATCATGTCCATGGACTGCAAAAGGCTGTAGCCAGAGCGCAGCGAGTTTGCCAGGAGCATCACTGCGTCCGCCAACTGGTTGTTGAAATCCTTGAGCCTCTTCGCCTGCCGCTGCCGCACAAAGAGACGCGGAATGAAAAAACCCACGATCGCTGCCAGCAGACCGAACACCGGCCCATGCAGCAGGATCTTGCCGAGGTAGAACATCAGCACCACCGACAGCCCATTCGCGATCAGGTACTCGGTAACGGTCAACTTGAGGTCAGCGCGTGCCAGTTCGGTGGCGATGTTGGCGGCAAAGCCGCGCCGCACTAACACCTTATCCACGCTATCAACGAAGCGGGTTTCTTTCGGCCGGCTCTTTTCCTCTTGTTTGTGGCGCGCGCCATACATATCGAGGCGCGCATCCAGCGCCGCGGCCCCTCCGCCCACCACGCGCGCTAGGCCAAAGAAGAGCAGGAATACGGCAGCGCTCGCCGCCAAACCCACCAAGAGCAAAGGATTCACTTCCCGACCTCCTTCGCCTACCGATAGTAGTTCTTGTCGTAGCCAAAGATCTCGGGCGGCAGATAGATGCCGAGCGATTCTAGCTTTTCCACAAACTTGGGGCGAACGCCGGTAGGCCGCAGCTGGCCAATCACCTTGCCGTGGTCAATACTTTGGATTTCAAAGACGAAAATGTCTTGCAGCACGACCACATCGCCCTCCATGCCCTGCACTTCCGTTACCGAGACGACTTTGCGCGAGCCGTCGCGCATCCGCTCCTGGTGCACGATCAGGTCAACTGCAGAGGCCACCTGCTCGCGCACGGCGCGCAGCGGCAGGTCCATGCCGGACATCAGGCACATCGTCTCCAGGCGGGCGATGGCATCGCGCGGCGAGTTGGCGTGCAGGGTGGTCATCGAGCCATCATGGCCGGTGTTCATGGCCTGCAACATGTCCAACGCCTCCTCGGCGCGCACCTCGCCGACGACGATCCGGTCAGGACGCATGCGGAGCGCGTTCACCACCAAGTTGCGAATGGTGATCTCGCCGCGGCCTTCGATGTTCGGTGGGCGCGACTCTAGCGTGACCACATGCTCCTGGCGTAGCTGCAATTCGGCAGCATTCTCGATCGTGATGATTCGCTCGTCGTTCGGGATAAATGAGGAGAGCACATTGAGCGTGGTGGTCTTGCCGCTGCCGGTGCCGCCGGAGATGACGATGTTCAGCCGACCCCTGACGCACGCCTCCAGAAAGCTCACCAATTCGTGCGTAAAGGTGCCCAGCTTGATCATCTCGTCAATGGATAGCGGGACCCGCCGGAATTTGCGGATCGTCAGGCAGGGCCCCACCAACGACAGCGGCCGTATGATGGCATTGACGCGATGCCCGGCGGGAAGTCTCGCATCCACGTAAGGCGAGGACTCGTCGCAGCGACGGCCTAGCGGCGCAATGATGCGGTCAATGATCCGCATGACGTGATCCTCGCTCTCAAAGACCACGTCCGTCTTGCTGATCTTGCCGTCACGCTCGATATAGACGGCGTTTGGGCCATTCACCATCACCTCGGTGATCCCCTCATCCAGCAAGAACGGCTGGATAGGCCCATAGCCGATGATCTCGGCGACCAATTGCTCCAAGAGGCGCTCTCGCTCCTGGCGACTCAGCGCGATATTCTCCTGCGCCAGGATGTTGCTATAGGCGACCTCAATAGTGCGCCGCACTTCCTCCGTGTTGGTCAGATCCATGCTGGTCGCATCCAGCTCGGCGAGCAGCCGGTCTTGCACCTGCTTTTTCAGCTCGCTCAAGCGGTCGCGTGGCGGCGTGGTCACCTGTCGGTGCATGCGCAGCCTGTCCAGGCCTGGCGCGGCTGGCTCCGCCACCGATACGGTTTGTGCCTTTTCGGGTTGTTGTTGTACGATGCGTTTGAGTAGAGACATAGTGAGTAGCCCTCAGCTTCCTCTATTTGCGCAATAGACGGCCCAGAATTCCCGCCGGCTCCCTATCTGCCCCCGCCGGTGCCGCGACCGCTTCGGCAGCCGGCGATAACTCGACCACCAGCGCCTGCGCCAGTTTGAGCGCGCCCTGCGCGATAGGGCTGTTGCGGTTATTCATCATCAGCGGAATCCCCTGATTCACCGATACAAGGGCGGCGCGGTCGTCGGCGGGAATCGTCAACATCACCGGATGCTTGATGCTGGCAGCGATCTCTTCCGGGCCGATGCCGCTCTGGCGCTCCGCCCGGTTCAAGATCAGCCTGATCTTGTCCTCCGCATAGCCGAGCGCGCCGGTCACCTCAAAGAACAGGCGTGCGCTCTTGATAGCCGGGATGCTGGGCGTCGTAACCAGCAGGATACGATCCGCCAGATCGAAGATAGCCAGCGTCTTGTCCTCCACAGCGGATGCGGTATCCACGATCACGTAATCGAACATACGCCGCAGCACGGCCAGCGTCTCGCGCAGGTGATCCGCCGTCAGCAGGTCTGCCTGCTCCGGGTGCGCCGGCGGCAAAAGCACCTTGACGCCAGAAACATGTGGCGTCAGGATGATGTCCAGCACCTCGGCGTCAATGTGCCCTCGCTTGTCGCTCAGCTCGGCGATGGTGTGACTGGAGGTCAAGTTGAGCAACACACCGATATCGCCGAACTGCAGGCTGCAATCCACCAGCGCCACGCGGCACTCTGCCGTTGAGCGCAGGGCGATGGCCAGATTGGTGGCCAGGATACTGCAACCCACACCCCCCTTGGGGCTAAAGAGGGTGATGATCTTCCCCTGGTTCTCTTTCTTCGGCGAGCTGCCCGGCATAGTCACCATATGACTCGGCACATCAGCAGCAACAGGAGCGACGATGCGCGGACGAAGGCTGTGGACGCGGCGAATAGTATTGACCATCTCATCGCCGCTAAAGGGCTTGATGAGAAAGTCCTTGGCCCCGGCCAGCATAGATCGTCGCAAATAGTCCGTCTCGCCCTGCACAGACATCATGATGATCTGTGCGCCCGGCACCGTTGCCGAGATGGCCGCGCTGGCGGCCACGCCATCCATCCCGGGCATGTTGATATCCATGAGAACGATCTCGGGTTGGTACTGCTTGGCCAGTTTGACGGCCTCTTCGCCGCTCATGGCGACAGCCACCACCTCGATATCCTTCTCAAAGTAGAGCAGTTTGCGCAGGTTCTCCCGCGTCTCTGGTATGTCGTCAACGAGCAGCACGCGAATCTTGTCTTCTGTGCTCAGGGTCATGGGCGTGTCTCTTTTCACACCTGATGGTTAGTCGGCTCAGCGTTTGATGATGTGGACGACACGCAGCTATTTGATGATAATGAACGGCGGCCGGGCAAAGTTGAACCGCTGCACCATATACTCCTGGTTGACCGCCTCGGTCGTATAGCGCTCGTCGCTGTCCTTGGCTCTCAGGACAAGGGTGTAAGCATCGCGCCCTTCTTTCACCTTGGTGTCCAGGGCGTACTTGAGCACCAGGGCGTCCTGCGGCTCGACCAACAAGGTAACGATGCTAAGTGGTTCACACACGGTGCCGCCCGTGCGCCCGCCACCCGCGCCCAGCACGCTGCTGCTGGCGCCTTGACTTGTGGTCTCGTCCGGCACCGGTGGCGCCCAGCTTCCCAGATGCACAATCTCCACATCCTGGATCGTGAACTGGGCGCTATACTCCGGCTTGCTCTCGTTTCCCTGGGCATCCCAGTCGAGCACGTTCAGCGAGACGATCACATCCACGTGATCGCCCTCACGCAGCGCCTCGGCCACACCGGTAACCTCGTTCACAGGGATAGTCATCGCCACCATGCCCGGCGGCACGCTAAGCGATGGCAGCAAGCTGTCGTCCGAATCTGCCGTGGCGATCATCGTCTCCATGATCACCTGATCGGCGTAGATATTGGTGAGGGCGATGTGGTCGGTAACCGAATAGACGTTGGTCACCGCCATCGGCGGCACCAGGTCGAGGGGCACCTCTTTTGTGGTGAGGCTGTCCGAGGTCAGCTTGGTATAGGCCGGGATGTCGCGCGCGGCAACGACGACCCGGCGGGTGACGACAGGCGCTTCCGCGGGAGTCTGTTGTGTGTGCCGCATCAGGCTCATCACCCCCACAAAGGAGCCGATCGCCAGAATAATGCCCAGGAGAACAAGGATTCTACCGCTACTACGTCGCATATGACCTCCTTTGCGCACCCGCCGCGTACGATCCGCCGCGCGGCAGGAACGCTCCCTTTTGACATGTTATGGCCGTTTCTAGCATTGCCTGCTCGCTTCTGCGCTCATTATAGCGTCGCGTCTGGGGCCGCTCAATAGGAATATGGTCCCAGTTGAAAAACGGGAAAACGAGGGCGCACTCTTGCGCGATGGTGCAAGAGTGCGCCCTGTCCGAAAGAGAGGAACGCGATTGTCTGGAACGGCTCACTTGGTCAACTTGACGACCACCACGCCGTACGAATCCTTCCGCCCGTTGGCGTATTCCACATGGCCCGGGCAGGTCGGGCAGCGCCAGTCGCCCTGCGCTACCTCGCTGATGAACTTGCCGACGATGCCCTTGTCGCCGCCCTGCGTGATAACCCTGTCCACCTCAAAGGCGGCAAAGCCCACGATGTGATAGTAGTACTTGCCGTTGTACGCCAGATCCGGCGAGTACACCGGGATCGTCCCCTCATACGTCTCACCAGCGTAGCAGAGATCCTTGTCATACTTGGGATCGTTCGGATCGCAATACTTGTTGTTGGTGTAATGATACACATAGTCAAAGATCGGGATGATCAGGATCTCGCCCTTGGTGGTGTGGTTGACAAGGATGCTCGTCTTGGTGCCGGGATCGCCGCCAATGTACTGGCCGTACTCGATCCACCCGGTATAGTACGGCGGGTCCATCCACACAGCCAGATCGCTGGCCGAAGGTGAGCAGGCGGAGGTGCCGCTCGGGTACTTGCAGTCCAACCCCAGCCAGCCGCGCGTGGCGCTGGCCTTTTTCTCCGAATCCCAGATAGTGTAGGTGCTGCCCACCTTGCCCCACGTGCCGCCCTCCATCACCGTGTTGCGCAATGCGATGGGCGCGACGCCGGTACATTCCTGTGGCAGGCCGAACTCGGCTTGCGCCTCTGCCTTCGCGGAGAGCTCGTTCACGCCAAAGATGCGCGCCAGCCAGGTGTCAAAGCGATTCTCCGTCTTCACCCAGACGCCGCAGGCGCAAGGGCAGCGCTGCAATGCGCTATAGTCGGTCGGCAGGAGACGCTTGTTCAGGGCGCGGTCGCCGCAATGCACCAGGTAGGCGGTGATATTCTGCGCCCCGTTCGCCTCCGCCGCGCGCAACGCCTCAAGATAGACGTCGCGATGGCGCAAGTTCATGGTCGGGTCGGCGGAAAAGAGCGCTACGAGTCGCGCCCCAGCCAACGCCCCCGCGTCAGCCGCATTCTGCATGTTGCGACGTTGCACAAATACATGACTGAGGTCAATAGCGATGGCAGTGAGCCCCAAGAGCGTCATTAACATCAATGCCACCAGGACGATCACTTGACCCTTTTCTTTTGTCGTACCACTCCGAAGTTGTTTGAACATCTGGCTCCTCCTAGGCTGCGATGCTTGCTGTGATGAGAGGTCTATGGAACAGGCACATACTCGATGCGCATCGTCGAGTCAGCATTTATCCGCATGGGCGGAATCGGCACCACTAGCATCTCGAAATCGGCGGCGATCGCCACCCGCACGCGCGCGCCGACTGTACGCGTGCCGTCGGGAAAGCTGATGTCCACCGTGGGATTCTCGGCAAAAGTGATCAACAGGCTGGTGGCGCGGTTGCGGATGCCATCGGTGTCGTTTGGATTGACGACCCCATAGCGCGTCCCCTCGCGCGCCGCGTTGTTCATCGCGGAATAGGTGAAATAGAGCCGGGCAAAGTCGGCGATCGCGACCACGAGGGTAACGAACAGCACAGACACCAGCGCGAACTCGACCATCGCTTGGCCCAATTGCTTTTCTCTGCGTGCGTCCGGCGGGCGATTCATGGGTTGGACTCCTTCGCTGGCCTGCGTCATAGGATGATCATCTCGGCGGTGCTTTGCACCAGCATCGTGCCGTCCGCATCCACCATGCCCAGAGGGAACCATGAGCCGAAGAAGAGCGGGAACCGGCAACGGATGGTCACCTGGACCGGATGCCCGGGTTGGTCGGTCCCATGCGGGAAGCTAACCGTGATCTGATCGGCAGTCAGCTCGACCCCGGTAACGGCCCGGCCCGAGTTGTTATATTCTAGCAGGACGCGGCTGCGGATCGTATTGAGATCATTGGGAAAGAGCGCAGCGTGTCGCGCCCCCTCCCTGGCGGCATTGGAGAGCGCCACGCGCGCCGACACCAGCCGCGCCATGTCCACTAGCATCACCAGGATGATCAGCAGGATCGGCAGGATCAAGGCGAATTCAACGATGCTCTGGCCCTTTGTTCGCTTCGGCTTCATCTACCCACCCCTGCTCTCGTCAAGAGAATGCGATGTTTACGCTTCGATTATAGGGGAAGACAAGGGCACGAACAATAGGATTTTAGTACCAAGCAGTTGCAAAACGGGGCGAAAACAGCAAGGGACCTGATGTGGCGACGTCAGGTCCCTTTATTTGTGGATGGGAGTAGGGACCAGGCAATGATGAAGCGACAGAGGGTCCCTACTCGATTTCGGGGGGGTAGCGGCGATGCGACGACGATACCCCGAAATGCCAGCGAGGTGCGGGCGGCGATGAGAACGCATTGACGATGGCCGCGACCTCGAGCCTCCACCAGGAGCGAGTGCGATGAGAGCAGGTTGACCTCCTGGAGACGCCGCGCTGCGTAGGCGAGGAGCGACGATGACGTGAGAATGGCGCGCTACGCCAGCATCTGCATCTATAGCCCCATTGTAACGCCGCATCGCCGGCCGGGCAATAGGATAAAGGTACCAAAAAGGCCCGTCATCCAGACAGGCCTGTGCTCTCTTGCAAAAGCGCGGCTAGTTCGCGGGGAGCATCAGGTGCACGCAGGTGCCGCGCCCGGCGTCGCTCTCCACTTGCAGGGAGCCACCCAGCATTTCGACCCGTTCCTGCAAGCTCGCTAGGCCGAGCGCCTTACGCTGGCGCGCTTGCGCCAGCATGCTCGCCACGTCGAATCCGCTGCCGTCATCTTCCACCATCGCCGTTATCTGGTTCTCGGCCAGATCCAGCGAGACGCGCACGTGGGTAGCGTGGGCGTGCTCCTCCACGTTGCGCAACGCTTCCTGGATCACGCGATAGACGGTGATCTCTGTGTGCGGCGCATAGCGCTGATCCTCCCCATTCGCGGTGACGGTGGCCGCAATGCCAGATCGCGCCTCAAAGCTCTCGACATAGCGGCGCAACGTCGGCAACAGGCCAAGGTCATCCAGCATCATCGGGCGCAACATGAGGATAAAGTCGCGGGTCTTTTGAAAGGTCGCAGAGACCGCCTTCTTCAGATTTGCCAGCTCCGTCTGTGCCTGCGCCGGGTTCGTCGCAAAGAGCCGTTCACAAATCTCCGCCTGGAGTATCAGGTTGGTCAACGCCTGCGCCGGACCGTCGTGGATCTGGCGCGCCAGGTGCTGGCGCTCGTCTTCCTGTGCCTCGATGACGCGGATGAGGGTGTTTCGCGCCGAGTCGTCGCCCCCGCTCCTCTGGGTAGGCAGCTCGGTGACCACATTCGAGAACCGGCCGATCACTTCGAGAAAGCGTCGCGCCTGCTGGCAGAAGCGCGTCAGGTTCTCCTGCTTGCTCTGCAATTGCTCCACCTGGCTGCGCATCATAAAGAGGCGCATCTGCGCATCCTGCGCGGCAGCATAGACCGACTTGATCTCCTCGCGTGGGTAGCTTTCCAGATTCGCCTCGATCTGGCGCACTTGCTGGGTGACCTGCGCATTGCGCTGCACGTACTTGTCAACCTCATGTGTGCTTTGGCGGATCAGGACGTCAATTTCCTTTAGCTCGCGCTGTGCCCGCTCATACTCTTTGCGATTCTGCTCAGCCAGTTCTCGCAGCTCTTCGACGATATCAACGGGAGAACGTGACTCAGTCATTCTGGTTGCCTCCAAGCTTGGTGTCTTCGAGTCTAATCCATCCCTGCCGAATCGCATATACCGCGGCCTGTGTGCGATCGTTGACGGCCAACTTGCGCAGGATCGCTGTCATGTGATTCTTCACCGTCTGGCGGCTGATGTGGAGTCGTGCTGCCACCTCTTTGTTGCTCAATCCCTTGGTGATGTACTCCAAGATCTCCATCTCGCGCTCGGAAAGGGGCACGAACGGCGAGTCCTCCTCGTACCCGTAGGTATCTGGGTACTGGCTGAACTGCGCCAGGAGCCAAGTGGCCACCTGCGGCTGCTCCAGCACATCATCGTTGATCACATAGTTCCCCCGATGCACCTCGCGGATGGCGTCTATCAGCTTGGTGGGCAATACCTCTTTGGAGAAGTAAGCGGAAGCCCCGGCTCGGATGGCGTGCAGGAGCTGCTCCTCATTGTCATAGCCGGTCAACACGATGACGGCCATATCCGGATAGTCGCTCTTGAAGCGACGCGTGAGCTGCAATCCGTTCACCACCGGCAAGTTGATGTCCATCAACACCACGTTAGGCTTGTGCGTCGCGACCTTCTCCAGCGCTTCGGTGCCATCTCCAGCCTCAGCCACCACTTCAATGTCCGGTTCCATCTCCAGCACACGGCGAAGACCCTGCCGAAACAGGGGATGGTCCTCGACGATCATGACGTGAATCTCTTTCACGGCGCAACTCCTTTCCACTTCCCTTCACTGGAAGGCACAACGCTGGCCATCGGAGCGGCCTGTGAGCGTATTATGTCGTTTATTAAGTATACCACATAACAACGCATGCCGCAACTATTACGCACCATCACCAGCCGGTGAGCATCTGGAACACCGGCCACGCCTCGTCCGCATAGAAGCGATGTCCTTCCGGCCCCACCACGAGCCGGCAGCGATCCGGCGCGCCAGCCGCGGCGTAAATCCGCGCGATGAGCGCGTAGGTCTCACGCACCGCCGCAATCGGGAAGATCGGATCGTGCTCGCCCGCCACGACGACGAGCGGACGTGGCGCGATCAGGCACGACAGGTCGCCCATCTCAAAGTACTCGAGAATGCGCGGGATATAGTTGCAGGCGCAGTGGTCAATCTTGCCGATGGAATCGCGGAAGGTGCACACATAGCAGGAGGGCATCGCGGCGGCGATGCGCTCATCCATGCACGCGCTAAAGTAGGTGATGGTGCCGCCACCAGAATTGCCCATGCAGCCGATACGCGCCATATCCAGCCCGTCAAAGCTCGCCAGCGCGTCAATGGCGCGGCGCACATCCCACACCCGCTCCCCGATCATCGTCCGCCCCAGCAACAGGCTGTTCATCGCGGCGTGATGGCAGGTCCCCTTGTTGCCGCGACGGCTCTCCGGGCGGGCATCGCTCCGCTCGCCGAAACAGCGCTGCTCCAACACCAGCGCCGCATATCCGTGCGCGATCGCCTGTAGCGCGATGGCGCGCCCACCCGCAATGGACTTCTCATCCCCCTCGTACTTGGGCCGGCCCAGCGAGATGTGCATGCCGGTGGAATGCCCCTGTAGGCAGATCATCACCGGCACAGGGCCGCTGGCCCCCGCCGGCCGCAGCAGATGACATGGCACATCGGCGTGACGCTCCGCAGTGAACACGAAACGGGTTTCGTGAAAGCCCTCATGCGCTGCCTCGCTTTGGATGCGTACATTCAAGGACACTACTTCCGGCGTCTTGCCGAGCAGCTCGCCAAGCACTTGTTTGACCTGCATTTGCCACGTGGCATAGTCTCGTTCCGGGCGGAACGTCAGGCGCAGCGGCGCTTCCTCCTGCAGTGCCTCTAGGCAGGCTTCTGGGGCGAACTCGCATGTAGCCTCGTTGCTCATCTCGGTATCGTCTCCTTTTCGCTTGTGGACAGGATGCTACGCCCATTATAGCCACCTTTTGTGACATCCCCAAAGGCCAGCCGCTTTGACACAATCGGCGATGCACGTTATCATTTCGGCAGCAGAGTGACGCAGAGAAAGTGAGCAACGATGGCAAACTCGTATCCGTTTCGCTCCAGGCGATCCAATGTCTTTGCCCGACACGGCGTCGTGGCGGCCAGCCAGCCCCTAGCTGCCATGGCGGGCGTGGAGATGCTGCGCGCCGGGGGCAACGCCATAGACGCGGCAGTGGCGGCGGCGGTGGCGCTGAATGTCGTGGAGCCGATGTCCACCGGCATCGGCGGCGATCTTTTTGCACTGGTCTGGCTGAACAGCGAACAGCGCCTGCGCGCGTTGAACGCCTCCGGTCGCGCCCCATATGCGGCCACTATCGAGCGCGTGCGGGCGATGGGGCATCGCAACATGCCAACCACCGGCATGTTGCCAGTTACCGTGCCCGGCGCGGCGGATGGCTGGGATACGCTGGTGCGCACCTGTGGCCGCCTGCCGCTGGCTCAGGTGATGGCGCCCGCCATCCGTCTGGCAGAGGAGGGCTTTCCGGTCAGCGAGGTGATCGCCGGCAACTGGGCCAGCGCCCGCAACAAGCTGGCCGCGCACTCGGCCAGCGCTGCCGCGTATCTGGTTGATGGCCGCGCGCCGCGCGCCGGCGAGATATTCCGCCAACCTGAGCTGGCCAACACGCTCCGCCTCGTGGCCGAGGGAGGCGCGAAAGCGTTCTACCAGGGACAGATCGCGGAGCAGATCGTCGCCTTTTCCAACGCGAATGGTGGGCTGCTAAGCCTGCAAGATCTCGCGGAGCATACCTCCACGTGGATGGAGCCGATTCACATCGAATATCATGGCGTGCGGCTCTGCGAGTGCCCGCCTAACGGGCAGGGCATCGTCGCGCTCATGGCGCTCAACATCCTCTCTGGCTTTGACCTGAAAGCGCTGGGACACAATACCCCCGCCTATCTGCATCTGGTGATCGAGGCGCTCAAACTTGCCTTCGCCGACGCGCACTACCATGTAACCGATATGGAGCACTATCGCGTGCCGGTGGCGCAGATGCTCTCCGCAGAATACGCCGCCGAGCGCCGCAAGTTGATCTCGCCTGACAGGGCGATGCCTTCAGCGCGCAGCGGCCTGCCGCACCAGGGAGATACCATTTATCTCACCGCCGCCGACAGCGAGGGAAACGTCATCTCGCTCATCAACAGCCTCTATCATGGCTTTGGCTCCGGCATGGTGGTGGAGGGGACCGGCATCGCCCTGCAGAATCGCGGCGCCAGCTTTTCGCTCAACCCGAAACACCCAAACCATCTCGCGCCACACAAGCGCCCCTATCACACCATCATCCCGGCGATGATCCTGGACGGCACGGGCAGGCCGCTCTATAGCTATGGCGTGATGGGCGGGCACATGCAGCCACAGGGCCATGTGCAGGTGCTGCTGAACCTGGTGGACTGGGGCATGTCGCCGCAGGAGGCACTGGACGCGCCGCGCGTGTACTGGGACGAGGGGAACCACATCTCCATCGAGCCAATGCTGGGCCAGGACGTTCGGCAGGCGCTGATCGCCCTGGGCCACGATGTCGCGCCCTTTAGCCAGGTCACGATGGGGCTTTTCGGCGGCGGGCAGGTGATCCACATAGACCCGCAGACGGGGGTGCTCTGCGCCGGTTCAGAGCCGCGCAAGGATGGCTGCGCCATCGGCTACTAAGGGGGCTGCCATGGAGGAATTCGCGTATATCCATGTCACGCGTGAGGATCGTATCGCCATCCTCACCATTGACCGGCCACGCGCCAACAGCCTGAGCCGTCAGGCGCTCACTGAGCTGGACGCGGCGTTCGTCCAGGTCGCCGCGGACCCGCTGGTGAAAGTGATCATCATCACTGGCGCTGGCTCGCTGTTCTCTGCCGGGGCAGACATCGCTGAGATCGGCGAGTTCATGGGCTATGCAGACGCCAAAGCAATGGCAGAGCATGGCCAGGCGGTGCTGAACAGGATCGAGTCGGCCGACAAGCCGGTGATCGCCGCCATCAACGGCCGCTTCGCGTTGGGGGGTGGGAACGAGCTGGCAATGGCCTGCCACCTGCGCATCGCGGAAGAGGGCGCCCGGCTGGGCCAGACCGAGATCCGGCTGGGACTGATTCCCGGATGGGGCGGGACGCAGCGGCTGCCTCGCCTCGTGGGGGAGGGGCGAGCACTGGAGCTGATGCTGACGGGCGAGCAGATTGATGCGACAGAGGCGCACCGTATCGGCCTGGTGAACCGCGTGGTGCCAGCGGGACAGGCGCTGGCGACGGCGCGAGCGCTGGCCCAGACGATCGCACAATGGAGCGCCCCGGCGCTGGCGGCTATCTTGGAGAGCACGCGGCGGGGCCGCGACGTGACCGTCGCTGAAGGCTTGAGCGGCGAGGCGGAGGCCTTTGCCCGCATTTGCGAGACAGAGGACAAACGAGAGGGGATCAGCGCCTTCTTGCAGAAGCGTCCGCCCCACTTTCAGGATCGCTAGAGGAGCGATACTATGGAACTGACCTGGCTCGGCACCGCCGCATTTCGCATTGTGGTGGACAAGACCGTGCTGCTGTTGGATCCCTTCCTCAGCCGCCCGCGTGATGCCCGCCCTGTTGCCCCCATCGACTGGGAGGATATTGCGGCAGCCGACTATATCCTGCTGAGCCATGGGCATTTTGACCATGCCTACGACGCGGCGCGGCTGGCTGCCCGCACCGGGGCGCGCATCCTGGCGCCAGCGCTCGTCTGCAACGACCTACGCAACCGGGGTGTGCCGGACCAGCAACTACGGCCCCTGCGCGGCGTGGAGACGATCGGCCTGACGGACTTGAGAGTGCGCGTGATCCCCAGCCGCCACATCAGTGTGGATCGCCGCGCCGCTTGGGAATCGCTGCGCCGCGGCGGGTGGCGGCTGCTCCGTCACATCAACCTGGTTCTGGGATATCCTGCGCGCGAGACGATAGCCTACCTGTTGGCGGAACGAGATGACACCCTCTGCTTCTTCGGCAGCGCAGCCTATGATCCGGCGCGCATCCTTGACCTTCGCCCGGGGCTGGCATTGGTGCCGGTGCAGGGCCGCAGCGATATCACACACGTGGCCGCCGATCTCGTCGCGGAGCTCGCGCCGCGCTGGGTGATCCCGCATCATCATGACGACTTTTTCCCGCCCCTCAGCCGAGAGGTTGATCTGACCCCGTTCGTGGCTGAAGTGCAGCGCCGTCTGCCGGAAACGCAGGTTCACATACCCGTGGTCGGCCAAAAGCTCCGTTACGAGAGAGGCAAGCTATCCGTCGTAGGGAGCTAGGGGGCTGTGGACTCGACGCTGGCCGACAAACAGGCGACCCGCCACTGATCTCAATCCAGGGAGGCATACAAGACGATGACCTTCGCCCGCAACGCTGCACACCGGACCCTTGGCGCTGTGCGCCGCATTCAGGCGCGCCCATGAGCCAGCCATCTAGCGCCGAGCATCTCACGCTCAAGCCGTATGCAGCCCTGGGGCTGGCCGTCGCCTCCGCCTCGGTCTCTGCGATCTTGATCCGCCTGGCCGATGCGCCGCCTCTGGTTATTGGCTTCTGGCGACTCGCCCTCGCCTCACTCCTTTTGACCCCATTTGCGCTCTGGTTGGCAGGCAACGAGCTCCGACATCTGCCGCGCCGCGATCTGCGCCTGACGCTCGTCTCCGGTGCGTTCCTCGGCCTGCACTTTGCCACCTGGATCACATCGCTGGAGTACACATCGGTTGCCAGCTCGGTTGTGCTGGTCACGACAGCGCCCATCTTTGTCGGGCTGGCGTCGCCTCTGTTTTTGCATGTCAGGCTGGGACGCGGCGTCTGGCTGGGCATCCTCCTCTCCATCGCGGGCGGCGTGATCATCAGCTTCGGCGATATGAGCCTCTCCGGTCGCGCCCTGCTGGGCGATCTCCTGGCACTGTTGGGGGCGATGGCGATCTCGGCCTACTTCCTGATCGGCCGGCAACTGCGCCGCCGGCTCTCGTTGCTCGCCTACGTTCTGCCCACCTACTGGACGGCAGCAATAGTGCTGGCGCTGGCTGCATGGCTAGCAGACAACAGCTTTATCGGGTACGCGCGTGCGACATGGTGGATGCTGCTGCTCCTGGCGATCTTTCCGCAGATCATGGGCCACTCGCTCATGAACTGGAGCCTGCGTCACGTCTCTCCCACGATGGTTACGGTGTCGAACCTGGCCGAGCCGATCTTTGCCACTATTCTGGCCTACTTTATCCTGGCGGAGACGCCCACACCGACGAAAGCGATAGGAGGCGTGCTGGTGCTGGTGGGCATCTATGTAACGATGCAAGGGGAACGGCAGAAGGAAGCATCCCGTGGCTGAGAACCCGATCCGCTACGTGCTATTTGACGTGGATGACACGCTCTACCATCCTAGCACGGGAGTGCTGCGGCTTCTCGACGCGCGCATCGAGGCATATCTGCACCAGCGCTTCGGCCTGCCGGAGGCGGAGCTGGTCCAGCTGCGCACCGAGTATTGGCGCAAGTATGGCACGACGCTGGGCGGTTTGCTGGTGGAACACCAGGTGGACCCGACGGAATACCTCGCATTCATCCACGATGTGCCGGTGGACACGTTGTTACAGCCCGACCCCATGCTGGATCAGCTCCTGGCGCGCGTGCGTGCCGAGTGCGTGATCTTTTCCAATGCGGCGGAGGCGCACGTGCGACGCGTCTTGCAGCGCCTCGGGATCGCCCCCCGCTTCCGGCGGCTTTTCTACATCGAGAACCTCGACTATGTCACCAAACCCAGGGCGGAGGCATTCCGTCGCGTCCTTACCACGCTGCAAACGGACCCCGCCACCTGCCTCTTTGTCGAGGACTCGCCTGCCAACGTGCGGGCCGCCCAGGAGGCTGGGATGCGCACAGTCCAAGTGGGCGAGCCGTTCGATCTCCGCTCTGGCGTCCACAGCCATGCCGACTATCAGATCAGCGATATCCATGCCCTGGAGCCGGTGCTGGCAGCGCTGGGACTGCTGCAGTCGCTCGGGGAGATTTGACAAACACCCCTGTTATCGCTATAATAAACCCTTGGAATATCGCCGGTTTCGGTATTCCTATCCATATGACCATTGCAGCCAGACGTGCCTGCACTTGTTCATGGTGAACCAGCGAGTGGAGGCGTTTTTATTGTCTGGAGCCCGGCCCGACCGGGCATCTCGAAGAAGGAGCAGCACCGTGGCAAGCAACCAACAGGCCCCGGACACCAAAACGAAAGACAACACCCAGGCGACAGGCAATCCGGATCGCCGCGTCCGCCTGCGCAATATCGGCATCATCGCCCACATAGACGCGGGCAAGACGACCGTCACCGAGCGCATCTTGTTCCACACCGGCAACATCACCCGCATGGGCAATGTGGACGATGGCACCACGGTTACTGACTTCTTGCCGCAAGAGCGTGAGCGCGGCATCACCATTCAGTCCGCCGCCATCACATCCTTCTGGCGCGATCACCAGATCAATATCATTGACACTCCCGGTCACATTGACTTTACCTCCGAGGTGCAGCGTTCGCTGCGCGTGCTGGATGGTGGTGTCGCCGTCTTTGATGGCGTCGCTGGAGTGGAGCCGCAGTCAGAGACGGTGTGGCATCAGGCGGATCGCTACGGCGTGCCGCGTATCTGCTTTGTCAACAAGCTGGATCGGCCGGGCGCCAATTACCAGCGCACGATCCGCATGATCCGCGACCGTCTGGGCGCAAATGCGATTGGCATTCAGATGCCGATCGGGCAGGAAAGCGCCTTCCGCGGCGTTGTGGACCTGATCGCTTGGACAGCCCACATCTATGGCGCGGATGGTCAAGACACCATCACTGACGTGCCGGAGGACATGGCGGCGGAGGCGCGGCAACTGCGCGAGCGCATGATCGAACAGCTCGCTGACCTCGATGATGAGATCGCTGCTGCATATCTGGAGAATGAGGAGATCACCGCCCCCATGATCCGTCGCGCCTTGCGCCAGGCGGTGATCGCGCGGAAGGCGGTGCCCTGCCTGTGCGGTGTTGCCCTCTATGACCGCGGGATCGAGCCGCTGCTCGATGCCATCGTGGACTATCTGCCATCGCCAGTGGATCTCGCGGCCACCTCTGCTATGGCATTGCAGACCGGGCAGGAGGTGCTCTGCGAACCAGATGAAAGTGCGCCCCTCGCCGCCCTCGTCTTTAAGGTGGTGACCGATCCGTACGTTGGCCGCCTGGCGTACTTTCGCGTCTATTCCGGAGTCGTCCGCCGCGGTGACATGGTGTATAATGCCACCACTGGGGATCGGGAGCGCATCGGGCGGCTGGTGCGCATGTTCGCCGACCGACGGGAGGACGTGCAGGAGATTCGCGTTGGCGATATCGGCGCGGTCTTGGGCTTCAAGACCACCAGCACCGGGGACACGCTTTGCACGACGGACCTGCCGCTGATGCTGGAAAAGATCACGTTTCCCGCGCCGGTTATGTCCATGGCGATCATGCCTGCGTCAAAGGCGGATCAAGACAAGATGGCGGTCGGGTTGCAACGGTTGGCGGAGGAGGACCCCACTCTGCATATCCGTCAGAACGAGCGCACCGGACAGACGGTGATCTCCGGCATGGGTGAGCTGCATCTAGAAGTGGTCGTGGACCGCCTGCTGCGAGAGTTCCGCGTGCGGGCACAGGTGGGCGAGCCAGAAGTCGCCTACTACGAGACGATCACCAAGCCGGTGCATGTGGAAGGGCGGTTGGTGCGCCAGACCGGTGGGCATGGGCAATTCGCCCATGTAGTGCTGGAGCTGGAGCCGCTGCCGGCCGGATCGGGGTTCGTCTTTGAGGATCAATTGCGCGGCGGCAGCATCCCGCGCGAATACGTCCCGGCGATTCAGGCCGGGCTGCGCGATGGCCTGGAACGCGGGGTGGTGATCGAAGCGCCGCTGGTTGACCTGAAGGCCACGCTGGTGGATGGCAGCTACCACGAAGTGGATTCGTCCGATTATGCGTTTCGCACCGCCGCTTCCATGGCGATCCGTGACGGCGCGGCCAAGGGAGCGCCGGTGATCTTGGAGCCGATCATGAAGGTGGAAGTGATGGCGCCGGAGGCTTCCACGGGCGATGTTATCGGCGAGCTGAGCTCGCGCGCCGGCACCGTCGTGGCCATGGAGCTGCTGGATAGCGGCTTCCAGCGCATCGAGGCGCACGTGCCGCTGGCGCAGATGTTTGGCTTTGCCACCAGCCTGCGCTCCCGCACTCAAGGGCGTGGCACCTTTGCCATGGAGTTCGATCACTATGCGCGGGTGAGCGAGACGACAGCCGCCGAGCTGATCAAGAGACGCACGCGGCCCTAGTTATCAGTGTGGCACCGAGCTGATCTATGCGCGGTATCTCGGCGCATATCCAGACGCAGTTGCTGAGGGAGGGGATGAGATGAACAAGATCGAACGTGTCCGGGCAGCGCTGCGCGGCGACCGTGTTGACCGCGTGCCCGCCAGCTTCTGGTTTCACTTTCCCGCCGAGCAGGCTGCAGGTGAGGCGATGGCCAACGCACACCTGCGGTACTACCACTACGTTAACCCGGACTTTCTCAAGGTGATGAACGATAACGGCTATCCGGGCGAGGTCAGCGAGGTGAGCGACTGGCGGAAGCTGCGCGTGCCCGCGCTCGATGCGCCAGCCTTTCAGAACCAGCTCGACGGGCTGAAGCGCATCGTAGATGCCATCGGCCACGAGACCCTGATCATCACCACGATCTTTAACCCCTTTTCCACTGGCAACCACATCAGCGGCCGCCGCGTGACCGAGCACATGATGCACGACCCGGATGCCATGGGCGCTGGCCTGCGCGTCATCGCCGAAGGGCTGGCGCGCTTTTCGCTGGCGTGCTTGGATGCGGGCGCGAACGGCATCTACTTTAGCGCGCAGGGTGGCGAACAGGATCGCTTCAGCGACGAGATCTTCCATCAGCACATCAAACACACCGACCTGATGGCCTTGCAGCCTGTTACTGCGCGCGGTGAATTCAACCTGCTGCACATCTGCGGTTACAACCTGCGCCTGGCCGCCTACGCCGATTATCCGGCGCACGCTGTGAACTGGAGCCCACACTGGAACAACCTTTCGCTGGCCGAGGGTTGGCGGCTCTTCGGCGACATGGCGCTGGTGGGTGGCATGGATCAGCGCGGGCCAATCGTGGACGGCCCACGCGAGGCGATCATCGCCGAGGCGCAAGAGGCTGTCGCCCAAACGGGAACGCGGCACTTTGTGCTGGGCGCGGGGTGCACCCTGCCGAACGATGTCTCATGGGACCACATCCGAGTCGCTATCGAGGCAACAGCTCTCTTGCCTATGAGCTGATGGCTTTCGGCGCGGCACTGGGACGATTTTCATACTCCGCTACGGCGCCATGCGCATCACGTCGAGGCGAAAAAGCCATTTGACAAGGCATCGACTCTGTGTTAATATATAACAACTTTCGCAGCATCGGTCAGGGTGCATCTCATGTAGCACGTGCCCGACCTCGTTGCAGTGGGCTATCATCCGGCGCAAAGGCAGCGATCTCGATGACGCGCTCCAAGACAAGCGGGACGATTGTTGGCGTGGCACTGGTTCTGGTGCTATGCGCCACATGCGTCTGCTGCGGTGGATTGGCGTTTTGGATCACGCAGCGTGAGCCAGATCTTGGTATCTCTTCTCGCGCGCCTGCGACGACATCGGGAGGCACGCTGCGCTTTTTCCAAGACGAGCCGGCGACGCTCGACCCGGCCTTGGTGCAGGACGTGACATCGGCTTCCTACGTGGTCGAGATATTCAGCGGGCTGGTGACGCTGGATCAGGAATTGGATGTCACACCTGATCTGGCGAGCCGCTGGGAGGTCAGCGCGGATGGCACGCGCTATACTTTCTACTTGCGCGAGAACGCGCAGTTTCACGATGGCAAGCCGGTGACCGCCGCCGATGTCAAGTTCTCGCTGGAGCGAGCGTGCAGCCCGGCGCTGCGCTCACCTGTGGCGTTGACCTATCTCGGCGACATCGTCGGGGCGTACGAGTACGCGCTGGGGCAAGCTGCCGAGATCAGCGGCATCCGTGTTCTGGACGATCAGACGGTGGAAATCACCATAGATGGCGCCAAGTCGTACTTTTTGGCCAAGCTCACATACTCGACTGCCTTCGTGGTAGATCAGGCGAACGTCCGTCGGGCCAACTGGACAGACCAGCCGAACGGCACGGGGCCTTTCAAATTGGCACAGCGTAGCGCAGACCGTATCGAGTTAGTGCGCAACGATCGCTACTATCGCGGCGTCGCCAAGCTGGCGCGTGTGCAGATTCTGCACAGCGGCGGCGATCCCATGACCATGTACGAGGGCAACGAAATAGATCTGGTTCAGGTTGGCGTCAACGATATCGAGCGCGTCCAGGACCCATCCAACCCCCTCCACTCCGCATTACAGATCGGGCCCAACCTGAATGTCCAGTACGTGGCTTTTAACGTAGAACAGCCGCCTTTTGACGATGTCAAAGTGCGGCAGGCGTTCAATCACGCGACCGATCGGGACAAGCTGGCCAATGTTGTTCTCAAGGGAATGGCATCGCCAGCGCGTGGCATTCTGCCGCCTGAGCTTCCCGGCTACAACGAGCGACTGGCAGGTCTGGCGTATGATCCGGTGCTGGCGCGTCGGCTCTTGACGCAGTCCCGCTACGGCGGGGAGCTGCCGCCCATCGTGTTACATATCAGCGGCGACCTGGCAGCATTGCCACGCACGATAGAGGCGCTCCTCGCAATGTGGGAGGAGAATTTGGGCGTCGCGGTGACGGTGGAGGCAACCCCCTGGGCCCAGTTTCTGGACGACATCAACGAGCGCCGTTACCAGATGTTCTCGCTGGGGTGGATGGCCGATTACCCGGACCCGCATAACTTCTTGGACTTGCTTTTTCATAGCGAATCCGACGAGAACCACACCAACTATGCCAATCCGCAGGTGGATCGGCTCCTGCAAGAGGCGCGTGTGGAGCAGGACGAGGAGCGCCGGCTGGAGATATACCAGCAGGTTGAGCAAATCATCGTCAACGATGCGGTCTGGATCCCGCTGTGGCACGATCGTGAATACTGGCTGATCAAGCCTTACGTGGTGGGGGCATATAGAGCTCCCACCGTTATCCCTTGGCTGAAGGATGTTTCCATCAGCGGGGGCTAGAACGCTATCGTTTTCAGGAGGTTTTCATGGCGCCGCTTCTTCAAGTGAAGGGGCTGAGAACGCAGTTTTTCACTCAGGATGGCATTGTTCACGCCGTCAATGGCATCTCGTACGATGTGGAAGAGGGCGAGACGCTGGGCATTGTGGGCGAGAGCGGTTGCGGCAAGAGCGTCGGCGTCTTGTCTGTGATGCGCCTCATCCCCCAGCCGCCGGGCAGGATCGTCGGCGGTGAGGTGCTCTTTCAGGGACGCGATCTGTTGCGGATGGATGAAGAGGAGATCCGCCAGGTGCGCGGCAACCAGATCGCGATGATCTTTCAGGACCCGATGACCTCGCTCAACCCGGTGCTCACCATCGGTCGCCAGATCGACGAGGCGCTGGAACTGCACCTGCACCTGGACAAGCGGCAAGCGCGCCAGCGCACCATCGAGCTGCTGGAAATGGTCAATATCCCCGGCGCCGCCGAGCGCGTGGACGACTATCCGCATCAGTTCTCCGGCGGCATGCGCCAGCGCGTGATGATCGCCATGGCGCTTTCCTGCAACCCGCAACTTCTCATCGCCGACGAGCCCACCACTGCCTTGGATGTAACCATTCAGGCGCAGTTCATTGACATCGTCAAGCGGCTGCGCGACGACCTCGGCATGTCGGTGATCTGGATCACCCACGACCTGGGCGTCGTGGCGGGGCTGGCGAACCGCGTCGCCGTGATGTACGCCGGATACATCGTCGAGATGGCCCCCGTGCGCGAACTTTACGCGCACCCCAGCCATCCTTACACACTCGGCCTGCTCGGCTCCATCCCGCGTCTGGACGAGACGCGCAAGCGCAAGCTGACGCCCATCGAGGGGCTGCCCCCTGACCTGATTGAGGAACCCAAAGGATGCCCTTTTGCGCCCCGTTGCCAGTTTCAGAAAAAGTACAACATCGAGCGTTGCCTGGTCGAGAACCCCGCGCTCATCTCAGTCGGGCACGAACACAGCGCTGCGTGCTGGTTTGACGTGCAAAGGGGAACCGTGCGATGACAGAGAATAGAGACGACGTTCTGGTCCGGGTCAGAGACCTCAAAATGCACTTTCCCATCACGCAGGGGATTATACTGCAGCGGCAGATCGGTGCCGTCAAGGCGGTGGATGGCCTGACCTTTGACATTTACCGTGGTGAGACGCTCGGACTGGTGGGCGAAAGTGGCTGTGGCAAGTCCACCACCGGACGTGCCCTGCTTCAGCTCTATCGCCCCACGGCCGGCCAGGTGATCTTTGACGGGCAGGATCTCACTAGGATGAAAGGTGAGGAGCTGCGGCGAATGCGCCGCCGCATGCAGATGATCTTTCAGGACCCGTATGCATCGCTGAATCCGCGCATGACCGTGGGCAATATCATCGCCGAGCCGATGGAGGTGCACGGCATCGCCAGCGGCAAGGCGCTGCGCGACCGTGTGCAAGAGCTGCTAGAGGTTGTGGGGCTGAATGCCTACTTCATCAACCGCTACCCGCACGAATTCTCCGGCGGCCAGCGGCAGCGCATCGGCGTGGCGCGCGCCCTCGCCGTCAACCCGGATTTCATCGTCTGCGACGAGCCGATCTCGGCGCTGGACGTGTCCATCCAGGCACAGATCATCAACCTGCTGGAAGAGCTCCAAGAAAAGTTCAACCTGACGTATCTGTTTATCGCGCATGACCTCTCGGTCGTGCGGCACATCAGCACCCGTGTCGCGGTCATGTACCTGGGCAAGATCGTGGAGCTCACCGATCGCAAGGAGCTCTACGAAAACCCGCTTCACCCATACACTCAGGCGCTCCTCTCCGCCGTGCCTATCCCGGACCCGGAGGTGGAGGAAAAGCGCCAGCGCATTATCCTGGTGGGCGATGTGCCCGATCCGTCCAATCCGCCTTCCGGCTGCAATTTTCAGACACGCTGCCCGGTGATGATGCCGGGCAAATGCGACGTGGAGGAGCCACCCTTCCTCGATGCCGGCAACGGCCATCAAGTCGCTTGCTTCCGCGTCGTGGATGCTGGAGGCCGCGTATCGTGAAAATGCCGGGCCCTTCGCCCCAGATGGGCCAGAGGGTCCCCGACCATACAAGTCACCATGTCATACGCAGTGCACGCGATAGCAGAGCCAGTGGCGTCCTCCTGGTCTCTTGATCTGCGCTTTCCGTCAAGGCGCCGATTGTGGCGCCGAGTGCCGCGCCGATGGCGGCACAGATCGCTTACCTCCGCGGGCCGTTTTGGGAGTGACCTGGAAGGGGGGTGATAGCCGAAAAGACCGCACAGATCGGGTTTAGGGGACCGACCGAGAGTCAAGATTTCACGCGCAAAAGGAGGAGTTTGACATGAAAAAGTGGGGTCTGCTGATCGCCCTACTCATCACCCTCACGCTGGTTCTGCCCGCCTGCTCCACGCCCACGCCGCAGGTGATCGAAAAGCCGGTCACCGTCGTGGTGGAAAAGCAGGTGCCGATTGAGAAGCAGGTCGTGAGCACCGTGGTTGTAGAAAAGCAAGTGGCCGTGGAAAAGGTCGTCAAAGAGACGGTCGTGGTGGAAAAGATGATCACCCCGACGCCGACGCCCAGGGGCCCCAAGGTGCTGGTCATCGGCCAGGCACAAGAGCCGGACACCCTCTATGGCTACGGTGGCTCGATGCTCGCTTCGGCGCATGTGCAGCACGCCCTGTTTGACGGCCCGATCGACAGCCTCAGCTACGACTATCAGCCGGTAATCCTGCAAAAGCTGCCACGCCTGGAAGATGGCGACGCCGTGCTGAAGAAGGTGACCGTCAAGGCCGGCGAAAAGTATGTCGAGGCGGGCGAGGTGCTGACGGCGACGAAGGATATGGAGCTGGAGCAGATCGTTGCCACCTTCAAGCTCAAGCCGGGGATCTTGTGGTCAGACGGCAAGCCGCTCACCGCGCACGACTCGGTCTTTGGCTACTATCTGCGCTGCCATCCGGACACGCCAACGAGCAAGTGGGGATGCGAGCGCACCGCCAGCTATGAGGCCACGGATGACCTGACGACGGTGTGGACCGGCCTCCCCGGGTTCATGGACGCTACCTACTACATCAACTTTAACACGCCTTACCCGCAGCACATCCTGAAGGACATCGCCCCGAAGGACATACTGAAGAGCGATTACTCCCGCAAGCCGATCGGCTGGGGCGCCTTCGTGCTGACCGAGTGGGTGGCGGGCGACCATATCACCGTGGAAAAGAACCCGAATTACTTCCGCGCCAAGGAAGGCCTGCCCAAGGTCGACAAGATCATCTTCAAGTTCATCCCCGACACCAACCAGTTGCTGGCGCAGCTGCTGGCGGGCGAAGTGGACATCGCCACGCAGGACGGCATGTCGACCGACCAGACGCCGTTCCTGTTGCAGGCGGAAAAGCAGGGGATCATCAAGCCGATCTTCCAGACTGGTACCGTCTGGGAGCACATTGATTTCAACATCAAACCGGTTGATAATCGCTATGTCTTCTTTGACGATGTGCGCGTCCGCCAGGCAATCGCCTACGGCACCGACCGCCAGTCCATGGTGGACAAGGTGCTCTACGGGCGTGTGCCGCTGCAGCACTCGTACATTCCGGAAGATCATCCCATGTTCCCGCCCGAAGGTAAGATCACCAAGTACACCTATGACCCCGAAAAGGCCAAGGCGCTGCTGAAGGAAGCGGGCTGGACCGATACCAACAACGATGGCTATGTGGACAAGGGCGGCCAGATCTTTGAGGTGACGCTGCAGACCACCGCCGGCAACGCGCCACGCCAGCAATACAGCCAGATCTTCCAGCAGAACATGAAAGCGATTGGCATCAAGGTCAACCTGGAATTCCCACCGGCGACTGTCTTCTTTGCGGATGGCCCGGACGGCCCGCTCTTTGGTCGCCGCTTTGACCTCGGCCTCTTTGCTTGGCTGACCGGCGTCGAGCCGCCGGGAGAGCTCTACATGTGCTCCGAGATTCCGGGGCCCGAGAACTCCTGGGGTGGCCAGAACGAGACCGGCTACTGCAATCCAAAGTACGACGAGTGGGTCAACAAGGCGCTGGGCACGCTGATCAAGGCTGAGCAAGAGGAGGCATGGGCAGAAGCCCAGGCGATCTTTAGCCAGGAGCTGCCGGTGCTGCCGCTGTTCGCACGCCTCAAGCTGGGTGCCCATCGGCCGAACGTCACCGGCGTGATCATCGACCCGACCTCCAACAGCGAGATGTGGAATATCGAGAACTTTGACATCGTCGACTAGGTCGCAGTGGAGGTCAATGCCTCAAGCATGAATAGGATGACGGCAGCGCAATGGTGCACTGCCGTCATCTATATCCTTTCGTTTTGTCTGGGCTGAGTTGGGGACCCGGCCCAGAGACTGTCTCGGGCGCAATGCGCCCGGGGAGGGGGCATGACCACTTATCTCATTAGACGTATCTTTCAGATGATCCTTGTGCTCGTTGTGGCCACGCTGTTCATTTATGCGTTGCTCAACCTCGCCAACCCGCAGGGGCCATTGGCTGGGTTGCGTCTGACGACGGGCAAGGAACGGATGAGCCAGTCCGACATCGCCAA
>JAIOAV010000041.1:8244-31980 GCA_019873665.1 Chloroflexota bacterium | reverse complement strand
CCTACACGGCGCTCTTCCGATCTCCGTTCACCTCGCCCGCCAGCTCCGCCACCCGCGCCCCCACATCCGCATCCTGCAGGGCATCGAGCCGAGAACGAGCGCGCGCCAGATCGCCATCCGCGCCATACGCTAGGGCCGTCAAGGCAATGTAAGTGGCCTTTTGATTCGGGGGGAGCGCGGTCGGCTCAGTAGTCTTGTGCCAGAACGGCCAGATACCCCAGCCCACCACCAGACCCAAGGCCAAGCCCAGACAGAGCCCCAGCAGTATGCGTCGAGTCCAGCGCTGTGCCATGTGTTGGCTCATGCTACATGCCGCCCGCCGCCAAGACATCAAGGCAAAAGAAGGGGGCTATTCCCACGGAATTAGCCCCTCATCGGTCCGAGTCATGCGCGATATACAGGGCCTGTATCGCATTTGCCAAAAGGCCCCACTTGTTATATGATCAGTGCCGAAGGTGGGAGTCGAACCCACATGGAGCAGCCTCCACTCACTTTTGAGGCGAGCGCGTCTGCCTGTTCCGCCACTTCGGCATACAAAATCAGTATATCCGAAGTTCTTTTTTTGTCAAGTTGCAGCCCTCTTTGACCGGCTGCCGTCTGCGCGAGATCCTTGGGCCATGCCCCTGGGCGTGCCCAATCCCGCCAAAGGACGGGTCATCGCATGGATGAGAAAGCCTGGATCGCTGCTGCCCAAAAAGGCGATGTACACGCCTTTAACAATCTGGTGCGCAGCTATCAGAGGATCGCCTACAATATCGCCTATCGCATACTGGGCGAGACGGAAAGCGCCGCCGACGCCACACAGGACGCGTTTATCTCGGCTTTCCACGCCATAGGCCAGTTCCGCGGTGGGTCGTTCAGGTCGTGGATTCTGCGGATCGTGACGAACGAATGCTACGATCAACTGCGGCGCAAACGGCGCCGCCCCGAGGATTCCCTGGATGACCTTGTGGTGGAGCCGGATCATTCCGACATGATGGCGGATCACCAGGAGATGCCAGAAGAACATGCTATGCGCATGGAGCTAGGAGAGGTCATCCAGAGAAACCTGATGGAGTTGCCAGAGGACCAGCGTGTGGTGATCGCCCTGGCGGACATCCAGGGATATAGCTATGAGGAGATCGCGCAGATCACCGGCGTCGCCATTGGCACCGTCAAGTCGCGGTTGAATCGGGGACGCACGCGCCTGCGCGAACTGTTGCTGCGCCAGCGGGAACTTTTGCCTGCAGCGTATCGTCTAATGATCGAACAGACAACCTAGTGCCACCGTAGTCGCGAGCAAGTGCCCGCAGCCTCCCGGTGGATTTGGGAGCAATGATGCGATGTTGGATAGCCTCCGGCGTCTCTTTCAGAACGAGCACGAGTACGCGCAAGAGAACCTATCGGCGTATCTCGATGGCGAATTGGACGCACGAGAAAAGAACAGGGTAGAGAAGCACCTTCAGGAGTGCACCATATGCCAGCGTGAGCTGGCAGGGCTGCGCCAGACGGTCGCTTTGCTGCGCCTCGTGCCGGAGGTTCCTCTGTCTCGCTCCTTCCTGGTGCCCCTTAGTGAGGGACGCCCGCAGCCGGTCCGCGTGCGGCAGCCGGCGTTGACGCTGGTGCGCAGCGCATCGCTGATCGCCACATTCATGTTTGTGGTCGTGCTCACCGCCACGTTGGCGTTGCCCAAAGGGTATGGCGCACCACTGGGCATGGGAGGCGCGCCAGAAGCCGCCTTGATGCAAGAGTCAGAGAGCCCTGCCGAAGATCAGACGGAACAGCGACCTACCGAGGTAGCCGCTCTGCCACAGCCGCCGCAGCCCGCACCGCAGGTTGTAGAGACCGTCGTAGTGGAGGCAGTACCCGCCGAGAGCACGATGGCGAGCAAGAAAGCGCCCATGCGAGCGCCGCTGGGCAGCGAGGAAGCCAGCCCTGCGCCCACATCACAGCAAGCGGCAGCGCAGACAGAAGCGCTCACCGTGCGGAACGCAGCCGCCAGCGAGGAGACGCCCGTGGCCACCGAGGCAGCCGACGTCCCGGCGCTCAAGACGGCAGCAGAACCGGCCCCGACGGACGAGCCGGTGGTTATGGCGGCCAAACGCGCGCCCTCAGAGGCCGAGCAGCCAGTGATCACCACCGCGTTGCAGCGTGTGGAACGCGAGCAGATGATCCGCGATATCCTCAATGCCCTGATGTGGGCACTGTTTCTGACCACGCTCACGCTCTGGTGTGCCACCGCCATCCTGAGCCGGCGGCGATAGAAACGCCTCCCCCAAAGGGCATCTTCGCAGTCTCAAGCCGGTACACACCCGTACTTGCTCCCCTGTCCATGACCCTTTTGACAGCAACGCGATTGAAGGGTAATATAGATATCAAACAACTGAAAGGAGAAAATCGCCGATGATAATGGACCCTATGTATTTCGTTTTCGCGCTTCCCGCGCTGCTGCTGGCCATGTACGCGCAGTTTAAGGTTCAGGGCGCGTTTACCAAATACTCGCAGATTCGCAACACCAGGAACATCCCCGGCTCTCAGGCAGCTCAATACCTGCTCTCCGCCGCCGGGCTGCAAGAGGTGCAGATCGAGGGCACGCGGGGGACGCTGACCGATCACTATGACCCGCGCGGCAAAAAGCTGCGCCTGTCGTCTGCGGTGGCGTCGCAGCCCTCTGTCGCCGCGCTGGGGATCGTGGCCCACGAGATCGGCCATGCGCAGCAGGATAAGCAGGGCTACACACCGATGCGCCTGCGCGCCGGCCTGGTGCCCATGGTGAATCTGGGCTCGTGGCTGGGGCCGATCATCTTTTTCGCGGGACTGATCTTTGCGCCGCAATCCAGGCTGCCATGGGTGGGCGTCATCCTCTTCTCGTTGAGCGCGGTCTTTGCCCTAGTAACGCTGCCTGTGGAGCTGAACGCCAGCGCCAGGGCCAAGCAGATGCTGACCGCCACTGGGCTGGTGGCGAGCGCCGAGGAGCAACGTGGCGTGTCGCAGGTGCTAGATGCGGCGGCGTGGACATACGTCGCGGCGGTGGCGCAGGCTCTCTCGACGCTGCTCTATTACGTCTTCATCCTCACAGGCGCGAGCCGACGCCGCGACTAGACATATCTCGCCGATCACAGAAGAGGGCTTTCGCGCCATGCGAAAGCCCTCTTACTGTATCGCGCCGCTCTGTCGCTTGAGCTGGCGCAACAGCTCGCGCGCCTCGCGATGGGTGCGATCCGCGATCAGAATCTGGCGCAGCAGATCCGCGGCTGCTTCCTGTTCTCCCCTGTCCAAGGCTTCGCGCGCCAGTGAAAACAGCTCCTCGGTGCGCGCCGCAATCGCCGCCTCGGCGGAAAGCACCTTTGCGCCCACATGGCCGGGGATCAGCTCCAGGATCACCGCGCAGATCACCTGTACGCGATCCCATCTCCCGCGCAGGTACTCGGCGCCCGCCTTTTGCAGCAATTCTTTCACCCGACTCTGATGATCGGCGGCAGATGGCACCACGACCCGCACGCGGGCGGGCACGTGCAGCTCCGGCAACACCGGCACAGGTGCCGCAGGCTCGGGCATCTCGGGCAACGGCGCGGGCGGCAATGCCTCCGGCGCTTCTTGCTCGGTTACCCCGGGTGGTGCAGGAGGCTCGGCACCCGCCGGCTCAACGACTGCCGCCTCCTCCCCAGGCGTCTCGGCATCTCCCGCATCTGCCGCCGGCGCGCCCTGTTCCGCTATCTCCAGTGCGGTCGGCACCGGCTCAGCGAGGGGCGCTTCTTCTGAAGGCTGCTCGACAACTGTCGCGTCTGCCGGCGCTGTCTCCTTGTGTTCCACCGCCGTCTCCGGCGGCGTCTGCGGCTGCGAGAAAAAGGCAACGAGGCGAGAGGCCGCCTCCCGCATGCTGCGAGCCCCGCTTGTCCCACCGCTGCGCGCTTTGGCCGCCTTGCCACCGACCATCACCGCCAGTTCCATCGCGGGCGGATAGGTGGGCTGCAACACCTCCCCGGTTACCTGACGGTAGAACTCGCGTGCGCTCTGGGGTCGCGCCTCGGGGTCTTTGGCCAGCGCTTGCAGCACCGCCACCTCCACCTGCACCGGGCAGGCGGGACATACCTCGGTGAGCGATGGCGGCAGCGCATGCACCTGCTCCCAGCAGAGGCGCATATCCAGCGATCCGCCCTCCGGAGCCTCATCTCCCCGGAAGGGGCGCTCCCGCGATAGCATCTCGTACAGCATAATAGCCGTGGCATAGATGTCGGAGCGATGGTCGCCCGGCTGGCCGGCGCACTGCTCCGGTGCGCTGTATTCGGGAGCGATTAGCGGCAGCGGCGTGCCGGCGATCTTTTCCGCCAGACGCGTGAGGCCAAAGTCGGACACCATCACCTGCCCGCTCTCATCCAGCCATACGCGCGCCGGACTGAGGTCGCCGTGATAGAGGCCCAGGGCGTGCACATGACTCAGGGCAGCGCAGATAGCACGCAGGATCAGGTTCGCCTGCGCGATATCCAGCGGGCCGGGCTGCCGCCAGAGGAACTTGTCCAGCGTCAGGCCGCGCCCCTGGTCCATGATGAAAAAGGCCCCGTCGCGGCTCTGCTCAAAGCCGAGACAGGGCACGATGTGCGGATGCTCCAGGGTGCACAGCGGCGTCACCTGCTCGCGAAAGAGCTGCAGGAAGTGACGGTCAGTGGCCAACTCGCTGCGCAGGAATTTGGCCATGACGGGCGCTGATCGGCGCCGATCATATGCCGCATAGACCTCCAGCAGTTGATCCTCGCCGACCCACTCGCGCATCTCGTAGCGGCCCGCGATTGTCTGCCCCTCAAGGCTCTTCATTGGCACTCCGCTCTTGGCCACACGCCGCGTATGCAAAAACTGGCAAGCATTTCTGTTATAGTTATAGCGCGTCATCGGCTCTGTGTCAAATGATACCAGGACGCATTGGCTGGCAAAGCTTTTGACAGACCACCCCTTGTCCGATATACTCTGGCGGACAGATCAACCCACGTTGGGGTCAAGGAGGCAACGAGAATGCCGGCAACAGGTCAGCACACATACCAGGAGATCATGTCTCAACCGGAGAGCTGGCGACAGACGGCAGAGTGGCTCGCACATCTCAGACCGCAGATAGAGATGCTCTGGCAGCAACGCCCCTGGCGACAGGTGATCTTGACAGGTTGCGGCTCACCTTACTACCTCTCGCTCGCCGCGGCGGCTCTGTTCCAGGGGCTGAGCGGCGTGCCGTGTCGGGGCGCCCCGGCGTCGGAGCTCTGGCTGAATCCGGCCGCCTACTACCCGGCGCAGGGCGACACGCTGCTCGTCGCCGTCAGTCGCTCCGGACAGACCACCGAGGTAATCAACGCGGTGCGGGCGTTCCGCGCGGCCCGGTGGGGCGCTGTGATAACCATCGTCTGCGAACCGGACACGCCGGTCACCAGCTTGGGCGATCTGCGAATCGAGTTGCCATGGGCGCGGGAAAGGAGCGTGGCGCAGACCCGCTCCTTCGCCTCCATGTATGTGGCGGCGAGCAGCCTGGCGGCCATCTGCGCCGGACGCGATGACCTCATCGCCGCCATCGGTCGGCTGCCAGAGATCGGCGCACACCTGATCGGCGAGTATGGCGCGCGCTGCCAGGCCATAGGCGCTAACCTTGATCTGGAGCGCTTTTACCTTCTCGGCTCCGGCCTGCGCTACGGATTGGCGTGTGAGCTCAGCCTCAAGATGAAGGAGATGACCCTTTCGCATTCGGAGCCGTTCCACTTTTTGGAGTTCCGACACGGGCCGAAATCCATGGTGAACGAGCGCACGCTGTTGGTCGGGCTTCTTTCCAGCCAGAACGCCCGCCAGGAGGGGCTGGTGATCCGCGAGATGAAGGAGCTCGGCGCGCAGACATTGGTGCTGGCGGAGGAAGAAGGGCTGGCACCTGCCGATCATCTGGTGGCCTTTGGCTCGGCCCTGCCGGAGGAGGCGCGCGGCGCGCTTTATCTGCCGCTTGTACAACTTGCCGCCTACGGGCGGTCGCTGGCCAAGGGACTGAACCCGGACGCACCCACGAACCTCGACGCGGTGGTGAGGCTATAGCATGTACGACCTGGTGGTGGCTGGCGAGATCAACGTTGACCTGATCCTGCAGGACGAGGAGATTCACCCCCAATTCGGGCAGGAAATCTTGGTCCGGGATGCGCTGCTGACGATGGGCAGCTCGTCAGTGATTATGGCGTGTGGCGCGGCACGGCTGGGGCTGCGCACCGCCTTTTTCGGGCTGGTGGGCGATGACGAGTTTGGCGCCTTTATGCTGCGCGAGATGAACCGTCGCGGCGTGGATACGAGTTATGTAAAGCCAAGTCCCGACCTGCGCACCGGCATCACCGTCTCCCTCTCCACAGCGCACGACCGGGCGATGATCACCTTCATGGGCGCGATTGACGCCCTGCGTGCCGATCAGGTGCCGGAAGCGCTGCTGGCGCAGGCACGACACTTGCACGTCGGCAGCTTTTTCCTGCAAAAGAATCTGCGTGCGGGGCTGCCGGAGCTCTTTCGCCGCGCGCATGCCCACGGCCTCACCACATCGCTCGACTGCGGCTGGGACCCCGAGGAAAAGTGGGATGGGAACATGCAGCGCGCGCTCGCCGAGACCGACGTGCTCATGCCGAATGAAAGCGAGGCGGTGAACATCACGCGCACGGCCACACCAGCGCAGGCATTGGAACGACTGGCGCAGCGCGTGCGGCAGGTGGCGATCAAGCTGGGTCCCGCGGGCGCCATCGGCGCCCGCGGCGCGGAACGGGCATCCGCGCCCGCGGTGCCGGTGACGGTCGTGGACACGACCGGCGCGGGGGATAGCTTCAACGCCGGGTTCATCTACGGTCATCTGCACAACTGGCCACTGACGCGCGCGCTGCGTCTGGCATGCGCCTGTGGCTCGCTTTCCACGCGGGCGAGCGGCGGCACCACCGCCCAGCCCACACTGGCCGAAGCCATGGCCGCCGCGGGCCTAGACGACTGAGGCGCAATAGGCGCGCAGTCGGCGCATCGCTTCCTCAATGCGAGGCGTGGGAGCGGTTACCGAGATGCGGATGTGGCGCTCCCCGCCCACGCCGTACATGGCGCCCGGCGAGACCGACACCCCCTGTGCCTCCAGCAAGCCCTTGGTGAAAGTGAGGGACGTGTGACTGGCCGGGACCTCGGCCCAGATGTAGAGGCTCGCCACAGGGGTGCGCGCCGCCAACCCCGCATCCCGCAGCGCCGCCAGGATCAGGTCGCGTCGCGCCTGGTAGATGGCGTTGCGCGGCCCGATCCAGCTCTGGTCGCCCTCTAACGCGGCGATGGCCGCCCGCTGGATGGGGGTAAAGATACCCGAATCGGTGTTGCTTTTGACCCGCGCCAGTTCCGCGACCGCCTCGCGGCTGCCCACCGCCATCGCCACGCGCCACCCTGCCATGTTGTAGGTCTTGGACAGCGAGTTGAACTCGAGCACGACGTCGCGCGCGCCCGGCGTCTCTAACATGCTCGGCGGGCGATAGCCGTCATAATAGACATCGCAGTAGGGTGCATCGTGGCAGATCAGCAGGTCATAGCGGCGGGCGAACTCGACCGCCGCCGCGAAAAAGCTCGCCGTCGCCACCGCGCCGGTGGGATTGTGCGGATAGTTGAGCCACAATATCTTGGCGCGCCGCGCCACCTCCGCCGGAATCGCCGCCAGATCGGGAAGATAGCCGTTCTCTGGCCGCAGCGGCACCACATGCACCTCGCCGCCTGCCAAGTATGTCCCCAGGCGATAGGTGGGATACGCTGGCTCGGGCACGAGCACCAGGTCGCCGGGATCCACGAACGCCAGCGCCACATGCGCGATTCCCTCTTTGGAGCCGATCAGCGGCAACACCTCGCGCGCCGGGTCGAGCGTCACGCCAAAGCGCCGCGCATAGTAGCCGGCGATCGCCTGGCGCAGCTCCATCGCGCCGCTGCCGCCGGGATAGCGATGGCTGTCCGGCGCGTGCGCCGCGGCGGATAGCGTGTCAACGATCTCCTCGCGGGGTGGCATGTCGGGGTCGCCGACGTCGAGCCGGATCACATCCACACCCTGCGCGCGCAGGGCAGCGATCGCCTGCCCCACCTCCGCCCAGAAGGATGTCGGGATGCGAGATAGACGTGTGGCAGCGCGCATTGCTCAATCTCCTCCGCTCATAGCACGCTTTTGGCCTGCGCGATCTGCGCGCGCACGGCGTCAGTGGCGGTCCCGCCGGGCACGTCGCGGCGCTCCACCGCATGGCGAAAGTCAAAGACGTCATACAGATCGGGCCCGAACGCATCCGAGATCGCCTGGAATTCGGTCAGCGGCAGCTCTCGCAGCCGTATGCCCAACGCCTCGGCGCGGCGCACTGCCATGCCCACCAGCTCGTGGCTGCGCCGAAAGGCGACGCCCTTGCGCACCAAATAGTCCGCCAGGTCAGTCGCCAGAAGGCCATCAGCCAGCGCCTGCGCCATTGCCTCCGCGTGCACCCGCAGCGTGCGGATCACACGCTCGGCAACCGCCAGGCTCAGCGTCATCGTCTCCACCGCGTCAAAGAGCGGCTCCTTGTCCTCTTGCAGGTCCTTGTCGTATGCCGACGGCAACCCCTTCAGGACTGCGAGCAGGCCAACCAGATCGCCCAAGAGGCGGCCGGCCTTGCCGCGCAACAGCTCCAGCGAGTCCGGATTGCGTTTCTGCGGCATCAGGCTGGAGCCGGTAGTGAACGCTTCGTCCAGCGAGACAAAGCCGAACTCGACGCTCGACCAGATGATCAGGTCTTCTGCCAGGCGGCTGAGATGCGTCTGCGTCAGCGTTGCCCAGAACAGAAACTCGGCGACGTAATCTCGATCGGACACGGCATCCACGCTGTTCTCGCTGATCCGGCTAAAGCCGAGGTCGGCGGCCAGCGCGGCGCGATCTACGCCCAGCGCGTTCCCCGCCACCGCGCCTGCGCCCAGCGGGCAGACATCCACGCGCCGCGTCAGTTCATCCAGGCGCTCCCTGTCGCGCTGCAACATCCAAAAGTAGGACATTAGCCAGTGGCTAAAGAGGAGCGGCTGTGCCTGTTGCAGGTGCGTGTAGCCGGGCATAAGCACATCCAGATGCTCTTCGGCACGTTGCACGATGGTAGCTTGCAGCGCCAACAGCGCGGCCCGCAGCGCGCCGATCTTGTCTCGCAAATAGAGGCGAGTATCAGTCGCCACTTGATCGTTGCGGCTGCGGCCGGTATGCAGCTTGCGGGCGGTCTCGCCGATCAACTCGCCAAGGCGGCGCTCCACCGCCGTATGGATGTCCTCATCGGCCAGGCGAGGCTCGTATGCGCCGCACTCGAACTCGGCATAGACGGCCTGCAACCCCTCCACGAGCGCGGCTCGCTCCTGCGCCGAGATCAGCCCGGCGCGTTCCAGCGCCGCCGCGTAGGCGATGCTCCCCCGAATATCCGCCGCCCAGAGCTGCCAGTCAAAGCCGATGGAGGCGTTGAAGCGCTCCATCGCGCTGTCGGTGGGCTTGCTAAAGCGCCCACCCCACATCTTTCCCATGTCGTTCACTCCCCGGTCAGTTGTCATCCCAGGCGCGGGAAGGGCAAGACGAAATCGCCCCTCCCGCTGCTGTACCCCGCGATGTGTACGCCGAACCAAGCCATCCTCGCGCTAGTCGCGCTTGAACCTGCTATAGTCAGGTTGCGCGTAGGACGAAGCGCCGCGGCCCTCGATATCCAGCAACGCCTTGACCTTGGTCTGCAGGCCGAACAGGTTGATAAATCCTTCTGCATCCTTCTGGTTATAGACGTCGTCCTGACCAAACGTCGCATAATCCTCGCGGTAGAGGCTATAGGGCGATTTGCGGCCTACGACTGAGCAGCGTCCCTTATACAGCTTGAGCCGCACGGTGCCGGTAACGTTCTGCTGCGTCTTGGCGACGAACGCATCCAACGCCTCGCGCAGCGGCGAGAACCACTGGCCAAAATACACTAGTTCCGCGTACCGCTGCGCCACGATATCCTTGTAATGCAGCGTGTCGCGATCCAGCACCAGTTGCTCCAGCCCCTGGTGCGCCGTGTAGAGGATCGTGCCGCCCGGGGTCTCATAGACGCCGCGCGACTTGATCCCCACCAGGCGGTTCTCCACGATATCCACCCGCCCCACGCCGTGCTGTCCGCCTATCTTGTTCAGGTAGGTCAGCAGCTCTACCGGCCCATAGACCGTGCCGTCAATGCGCCTGGGCACGCCGGAAACGAAATCTATCTCGATGTAGAGCGGCTCGTCCGGCGCTTTCTCCGGCGCGGTGGTGAGAACAAACATATCCTCCGGCGGCTCTTGCCAGGGGTCTTCCAGCCCGCCGCCCTCATGGCTGAGATGCCAGATATTACGGTCGCGGCTGTAGATGGACTTGCGGCTGGCCGTTACCGGCACATTATGGGCCGCGCAATACTCCAGCGCATCCTCGCGGGAGCGGATGTGCCATTCGCGCCACGGCGCGATGATCTTGAGCCGAGGGTTGAGCGCCTTGTACGTCATCTCAAAGCGCACCTGGTCGTTTCCCTTGCCCGTGCAGCCGTGCGCCACGGCGTCTGCGCCCTCAAGCTCGGCGATCTCCACCTGGCGTTTGGCGATGATGGGGCGTGCGAACGAGGTGCCCAGCAGATAGAGCCGCTCATAGATCGCGCCCGCCATCATCGTCGGGAAAGCATAGTTGGTGAGAAACTCGTCGCGCAGATCGTCAATGTACAGCTTGGACGCGCCGCTGGCCAACGCCTTGGCCTCCAACCCGCCCAGCTCCTCTTCCTGCCCCAGGTCGGCGGTGAAGCAGATCACCTCACAGCCATAGTTCTCCTTGAGCCAGGGCACAATGCATGATGTGTCCAATCCACCCGAATAGGCCAGCACTACCTTTTTGACTTGCCCCTTCACTGCGTAATCCTCCTCTCTTGCAGTTCATCTGATCGGATAACAAAAAGCCAGTCCCAAGTCTGGGAACTGGCCTCTTTTCTCACCTTTGATGCAAGCAGCACTATCCAGACGGGATATCGCCCTCGTCAGGTTCCTCGCACAGCGCTCTCTCGTCGGCGTGTGATCTGCGGCGTTTGCATCTCGATACTCCACGCAGGATTTTCGCTATTTTAGCACGGAAACGGCGACACGTCAAACCATTACGTATCGCGTGAGCGGCCGGCGATATCTTCCGCGATCAGCACCAACTGGTGCGGCTTGAGCAGGCGGATGCGCCCGTCCTCAGTCTCGATCAGCCCCTGCTTTTGGAACTTGCTCATGGTGCGGATCGCCGTCTCCAGCGTCGTCCCGGACATCTCTGCCACATCCTGCCGCGTCAGAGGGAGATCAATCAATATAGAGCCATCCTGTGGCCGTGAGACGCCAATCCGGCCCGCCAGCTTGATGAGGTTGAGCGCGATCCGACGCTCCACCCGCTCCAGCGCCAGGCTGCGCATCATCTCGTAAGCCTCTTCCAGCCGATGGCCGAGATCGCGAATCACCGCCAATGACGCGCGCGGATGCCGCTCCAGGAGCGCGATCAGGTCCTTGCGCGCCAGGGAAAGAACCCGCGTCGGCTCCATCGCCTGCGCCGAGACGCTGCATACGGATTCGGCGCTCAACGTTGTCAGGCCCACCAAGCGCCCCGGCCCCAACACATCCAGCGTCAGATCCTTGCCGGTGTCAGAGTGCTTGACCAGCTTGACCTGCCCCTCCAGGATGACACCGGCCCAGCTAGCCGCATCGCCCTCCATGAACAAGTACTCGCCCCGCTCATAGTGCCGTTCGACCAGGAGCCTGGCCAGATCGCGCACATCCGCATGGGAGAGCGAGTCAAAGTAAGGGCTCTCGGTCAGGAAGGCCTCGATTCCTTGCATGGTAGGTGTCCCCCAAGTGCGCCGCAGGCGGTCCGGGCGGCAGGTCAACTGACCCACAACGCCACAACGGTGGCCAATGCCAGCAGCCAGAGAAGCGCGCACAACCAGAGCTGATGCTCGGCCATCGCCGCCGGATAGAGCGCAAAAGGCAGTAGCAGCATAACCAACAGGCAGACACCCTGGATGAGCGCCCTATGGCGCTTCTTGAGCATAGCCAACCTGCCGATACTCATGCGACTGTTCCTTGCTCCGGTCCCACAACTCCTCCGGCTCTCTTCTGTTCCTCGTCAGCGCGCTGGCGCGCTTGCTGGCCACGCGGGAGGCGGATGATGAAGCAAGCCCCTTGCCCCGGACGGCTTTCCGCGCTGATCGTGCCGTGGTGATCATCCACGATCTTCTTGGCGATCGCCAAACCCAATCCGGTGCCATACTGCTTGCCATGCGTTACAAAGGGCTCAAAGAGCCTGTCGCGAATTTGTCGCGGTATGCCGGGGCCGGTGTCGGCCAGCCAGAACTCGATCACGTCGCCATCCTCCTGCGCCGTCATCATAAAGACGCCACCACCTTCCATGGCATCGCGCGCATTGTTGGCAATATTGATGAAAACCCGCCACATCTTGTTGCGGTCCATCAGCACCGGGCCGGTGTACTTGAGTATCGTCTTGATCTCGATGTTCTGCTGCGCAAAGTCAGTCGCCAGGAAAGCGCAAAGGTCTTGCACAAACTGTTCAACCTCGATCGGCTGCAGATCGAGCACGGTTTCTGTGCCGTGCACATAGTCGAGGACCTCTTGCGTCATCCCGACAAAGGCGTCAATGGTGCGCGACACTGTTTGCGAGAAATGCTGGCGCGCCTCCGGCGTGAGGTCAGAGCGGCCCAGCAGATCGGCAAAGCCCTTGATCGTCGTCATCGGGTTCTTCAGGTCATGCACCAGCGCGCTGGCCATCCGACCAACCAACGAGAGCCGCTCCGCCTGGATCAGCTCATCCTGCGCGGCGCGCAACTCCACCAGTGCCGCTTCCAACTCGCGGTTTTTGGCCTGCAGGCTCTCGTTGAGGCGAGCGATGCTGAGCGCGGTGGCCGCCTGATCGGCCAGACCACGGACCATTTTGAGATCATCGGGCGTGAAAAGTCGCGAGCTCAGGCGCGTATCGAGATAGATCGCGCCCACCAACTCCTCCTGCGATACCAGTGGCACCGCCAACACGGAACGGATCTGGTAAGCGATGATGCTCTGGCTGGCGCGAAAGCGAGGATCCTCTTGCGCGTCGGTGGTGATGATCGGCTCGCGAGATGCCATGACCCGCCGGATGAGGCCGTGGCTCAACTCAACTTGTGCATCGTCCACCTCGCCCGCCGCGAACTTGCGCGCCACTGCCACCTCAAAGTCATCGCGTTCCGCGTTCCAGAGCACAAGAAAGCCGCGTTCGGCCTGCGCCAGCACGATGGCGCGATCCGTGATGAATTCCAGCAGGCGATTCAGCGAGCGAATCGCGTTCAGCTCGCGGCTGACCTCATACAGCGTCGCCAGCTCGGCGCTTTGTCGCGCCAGGGCGTCAAGCTCCTGCCGCATCAACTGCACCAGGCGGCCGGCTTCCGGCAGTCCATTACCCTTTCCCTTGCGACATTGCTCCAGCACGCTTTCCAGTGCGCTCAGGTGCTCGCTCAACCGATTCATCTGGGGCATCGCTCCATGCGAGATCAAAGCTTATGTGTGTGGCACATTATACGTCGCTTGGGCAGCAAACGCAAAGTCTGCACAACCCGGACCGCGCCGCAATGAACGCAAAAGGAGCCACCCCACGCGCACAGGTGGCTCCACGGCAGAGCAAGGACAGCCGATAGCATCAGAACATGTATTTATCCCAGGACGCATGTGCCCGACCCTGGAGCAGCAGGACCAACGCGACATAGCGCGGGCTGCTGGGCTTGGACAAGAGGGGCATATGCGCCTGTTCAGGGGTGCGGCTCCCCTTGTGTTGATTGCAACGCAGACAGGCGGTAACCACGTTCTCCCAGGCGTGGGGGCCGCCATGGGAGCGTGGCACCACATGGTCAATCGTGAGTTCCGCCTTGGGAAAGACGAGACCGCAATACTGGCAGGTGTAGTTGTCGCGCGCCAGCACCGTGCGCCGCGTTACAGGCAGCGACAGGCGATGCGGTATCCGGACGTACGAGACCAGCCGGATCACCGACGGCACCGGCAATGTGGTCTGCTCGGCGCGCAACAGCGCCTCCGTCGCCTCGATGATCTCTGCCTTTTCCTTCAGCAAGAGCACGATCGCCCGACGAACCGACACAATGCTCAGCGGCTCATAGGTCGCGTTTAGCACCAACACCCCGGTCACGCGATTCTCTCCTTCGTCAAATAGACCAGTACCGACAACCATCGTGTCCGTGACGCAACAAAAAGGCGCGAGGCCCTTTTCTCCCGCGCCTCACGCCCTGACTAGCCGACCCTCCATGGAGTGCCAGCAGTGAAACGATGCACAGGGACTAACTGCGGGTGAAGGTGAAGACCAGTCCGGGGCTGCAGGCGAAAAGGATGCACGGCGGCATACGACCGGAAAGTAGAGCCGGACATAGCCGCGCGCCCTGACCTGGCAGCAATCCTGAAGGGTATCCGCGTCACCTGTTCCACCTACTAGATGTAGTAAAACTGGAGACATTATACTACGAAATGCCAGAGCTGTCAATGAACAGCAATGCAATGAGCATTGACCCAAAGGTTGCATCCCCTTTGGCTTCACCCCGGCCCGGCACAGGACAAAGGCTCGACGGAGTTCGTTTGACAGAATGCCTGTATTCAGTATAATACGTTACATTACCTACTATAGTGGTTCGAAAATCGTCCTTTCCACATACTTTTGGCCACGCAATGGGGCCTGGCCTCAGTCAAGAGGAGGTTACTATGCCCGAAAGTGAGCGAGATCGGCAATTCGCGGCGGAGGCCATGCAGCTCATCGAGCTGGGAGCGAAAGAGGGCATCCCATTTCGCCTGATCGGTTCCCTGGCTGTTCGCATCCATAGCCCCAAGTACCGCTACCTCTACGAAGGGATTGACCGCCCCGTCACCGACATTGACTATGTTACCTACGGCAAATACAACGCCCAGGTGACCAGATTCTTTCGCAATCTGGGCTATGAGCCGAATCGCTTTGTCATGGCCTTCTATGGCAAGAAACGCAACATCTTCTGGAGCGAGGAAAAGGGGTGGCAGGCCGACATCTTTTTCGACGAGCTGGACATGTGTCACAAGGTGGACTTTCGCAATCGTCTGGAGTTGGACTACCCGACCATCACCCTCACTGACATCCTCCTGGAAAAGATGCAGATCGTGCAGATCAATGCCAAGGACCTCAAGGACACCATCATCATGATGCGCGAACACGGCGTTGGCACCACGGAGAAAGAAGAGATCAACGCTCCCTACATCGCGGATCTGTTGTCATCCGATTGGGGCTACTATTACACTGTGACCACGAATTTGCAGAAGACCAAGGCGTATCTGGACCGGTTCAACGGTGATCTGCCTGCAGAGCTGGCGCAGCAGGGCAAGGGGCTTACCGCCGAAGACAAGGCGGATGTCGCTGCCAAGCTGGACCAGGTGATGGAAGCGATTGAGGCCGCGCCCAAGTCCGCCAAGTGGAAGATGCGCGCCAAAATCGGCCCACGGATGAAATGGTACAAAGAGGTGGAGGAGGTCAGGCGATAATGGCAAAAGCCCGGTTCATGTTCGCGACCGATCTGCACGGTTCAGAGACGGTATGGCGCAAGTTTCTCAACACTTCCAAGATCTATGACCTGGATGCCCTCATCCTCAGCGGCGACATGACGGGCAAGATCATGGTCCCCATCATCAAGCGTCCTGATGGCAAATATGACTCGCATCTGCTGGGCCGCAGCTACGAGCTAACCGAGAGCGAGCTGGACGACTATATGAAAAAAGTGCGCATGACCTCTTACCTGCCGTACATCACCACGGCAGAGGAGGGCCAGCGCATCTCGCAGGATGAGCAGTATCGGGAAGATCTATTCGAGCGGCTTGAATGCGAGATCGTGGACCTGTGGATGAAGCTCATTCCCGACCGCGTCCCCCCAAAGTGCAAGGTTATCATCAGCCCGGGCAACGACGACAAGTTCGCCATTGACGAGACGATCAAGAAAAGCCCGCACGTCATCTTTGCCGAGGAGGATGTGGTCAGCCTGGACAAGGAGCACGAGGTCCTCTGCTTTGGCTGGTCCAATCCCACCCCCTTCTTCTCGCCGCGCGAGTGCTCCGAGGAGGAGCTGGAGGCCAAGCTGGAAGCGGTGGTGAAGAAGGTGCGCAACCTGAAGACGGCGATCTTTTGCATCCATGTGCCGCCATACGATGCGCAGATTGACTATGCGCCGCTCATTGACAAGGATCTCAACCTGATCGTCGTGGGCGGGCGACCGCAAATGGTGCCGGTAGGGTCCAAGAGTGTGCGCAAGATCATCGAAAAGTATCAGCCGCTGCTGGGCCTGCATGGCCACATCCACGAAAGCCCCGGCTTTATCCGCATCGGGCGCACCGAGTGCCTCAACCCGGGAAGCGAATACGGGGAAGGCATTTTCAAGGGGTACTTGGTTGAGATAGACGGCGACAAGGTGAAGCGCTTGCAGCGTGTCGAAGGCTAGACGCTGGGCTGCAAAAAGCGGGGTGGTCGAGACGACCCACCCCGCTTTATCATGCGATCAAGAGCCACCTAACGGGAAAGCAAGCGGCCCTGTCATTGCGAGCGAAGCAATCTCTCACCGGCTGACCGGGGATTGTTCGGGCTTCGCCCTCGCAATGACATGTGGCGCGGGAGGGACTGCTTCGGGCAACGCCGTTGCGAGCTGCGCAGCGGCCCTGTCATTGCGAGCGACCGAAGGGAGCGAAGCAATCTCTCACCGGCTGATCGGGGATTGCTTCGAGCTTCGCCCTCGCAATGACACCGAGGTCCAAGCTATACGCCATCATACAATGATTGACTTCATAAGAGCTACCTAATCGTGTCCCGAATCCGCCGCTCGGACATATGCTGCTATCTCGTCGCGCAGCGCAAAGGCATCCAGCCCGACGGCGGAAGCGGGGATTTCGACAGCCTCCGTCTTCCCTCTACCCTCGTCCACTGGCTCTCTTAGGTAGAGCCGCAGCGCCAACTGCCCGCCACCGAGATGCACCAGTGAGACGCGCGCGAACTCCCGCCACTCATGGTTGCCGATCAGCGCCCGTCCCTGCTGCAGGCGGAATCCTTCCGGCCCATAGGCGAACAGCACATGATAACGGTCGCGATAATACGCCCAACCCAGAATGGCCGCGAGCACGAGATTGGCGATCAGGATCGGGCGCGCCACATAGATGTCGCCCAGCACCAGCAGGCTGACCGCGGCCCACGCGACGGTGAGCAGCAGCAATACCAGCACAAAAGACTTGCCCACTTGCTCGATCTGGAGAGGTGCGAACGTCTTCATCAAAAGACCTTCACATGACGTTGCATTCGGCGGCCGAGATACGCATCGTTGACGATCACCTCTTCCCCTTCCAGGTCCACCAGCGCCACAGCCAGTGTGTCCGCCTGTCGCAGGCTATCCAGCAGGGCGCGGACCTTGCGCGTGAAAGGCCCCTGCTGCACGAGCACCAACCACACAAACCGCAGTTCCTCCCGTTCCCTGTACTCCTGCGCGATTCGCAGCAGGCGGCGCGCCTGAGTAGCATCCACGTCCCCGGCATGCACCAGACATGCGGCAAAGTAGTTGGGCATCAGAAGGTAGGAGACAAGGCGCGAGAAGAGAAAGCCTTTGCCCCGCATCCTGCCCGTAACCAGCATGTCAAACGTGGCGCCATCCAGCGTATAGTCGCGGAAGGATTCAGTGAAATCCGCGACCCAACGCGCGCTGCCAAAGAAGAGGTTCTTCTCCAGTTTCGTCAGATAGGTAGCGAGTTCCATGTTCTCCCCAGACGGAAACAGGTAGCTCCTGCCCGCGGGCAGGAGCTACCCCAGCACAGACAGACAACCTCACGCCGAGCGCAGCCTAGTCGGGCGGGATCTCGGTAAAGATGGTGGTGAGCTCGACGCCGGTGGCGCGTGCCCGGTTGCTGTAGTATCGGTAGACCAGATAACCGATCAGCGGCCAGATGATCAAAAAGCCCCAGCCGACCAACCAGTACGTGGAAAACCAATCTTTGAGCAAGTCCAGGCCCTGGAAGATAAAGTAGCCAGCAATCGCGTTGCCGATCACCGCCAGCGCCGCGATTACCTGCGTGACGGTCTTACTGGCGCGGAAGGGTGATCGCTCAAAGATGTCCGGCTTGCGGGTCGGGAAGAAGAGCGCTGCCAAGCACACGATGCCAAAGAAGAGCACATCCCAACCATCGCTGATGCCGGTGAAGAGCCAGGAACCAAGCTTGCCAAAGAGGCCCGACTCGCCGCCGGCGCCCACCAGCGAGGCGATCGAGACAAAGATGATCGCGTTGCGCGGCGAGTGCCACTTCTCATCCACATCAGCCAGGAAAGAGGGCAGCAGCCGGTCGAACGCCATGGCGAACACCATGCGCGAGCTGGTGAGGATGAAGGGCGGGATGTCATTGGCCACCCAGAGCGCAGCGAACAGCACGATGATATAGTTGAACCATCTGCCAATCCCCATGCCCGCCGCCTGAATCGCCGCGAGCACCGGCATCCAGCCGCCTACTGTTGGCAGGCTGCCAAAGCCGGTGGACTGCGAGTTATAGTTCAGGAAAGAGATGGCACTGAAAAAGGAGAACGGACCCTGCGGCGTATCCACACGGCCGATCATCTGGGAAGCGCGCGACAGAAGAAAAGAGATGGACATATAGATGAAGATGATCGTCGCGCCCGAGATGAACATGGCCCGTGGCAGCGTCTTGTGCGCCTCTTTGACCTCACCGGCCACAAAGCTGGCCGCGGCATAGCCGATGTAGGCCCAGTAGGCGCCGGTGAAGGTGGAATAGATGGCCTTCATATAGTTGTTGCCGGCGGCGATGGTGGCCATACCTTGCGAGAGGGCGAGCTGGGTATACTCCTCCGCTGAGTGACCGAAGAGAGCCTGCATGCCTTTGGCCAGCGTGTCCGGTGTGGCAACGATAAAGAGGATATAGACGACCACCAGGACCGTTGCCGGTATCCAGAAGAGCACTTGCAGGAGGCGGCCGGTCATCTTGATCCCCAGGGTGGCGATGGAGCTAAAGATCACCATGATGATCACACCCAGGATGAACAGGGCGGTCGAGTTTTCGATGGCCGACGTGTTGATCCCTGCTAGACCGGCGAAGATAATGACCGCTTCCATTGTGGCCACGGCGATGAGGCCATAGGAGATGGCCACAGAACCCCACTGCGCCCAAGTGGCGACAAAGCCCAGCCCGGGGCTGAGGATGCGTGAGATAAAGATGTAGCCGCCGCCAGACCGGGGCATGGCCGCCGACAGAACAGCAAAGCAGTAGATCGAGACGAGGATGATCAGCCCTGCCAGCAGGAAGGCCATGATGATCGGATGGACAGCAAAGGTCTCGGCCAGTGGCGCTCCCCCCGCGCCCTGGAAGATCTTTTTCTGCCACCCCAGGCCCACGACGTTGCAGATCGCGATGATGATCGCTGTGCCGATGCCGATCTCGCGCACGAGCCCCGTCGCCCTGCGCGTGAACAGCTTGCTCACATCTGATGACATGATGACTATCCTCCTTTTGCGCACAGGGGTCGCGCATCAACGACCCCTTCCCCAACGATCCACATACGGTTCGCGCGCAACTCAGCGTTCTCGCTAGCGACCACCCCCTTCCCCAATCATGCGGAGTGTCATAGCCAACGGCGATAGCGTAAGTTGTGAGAAAGAGCCTTCTTTGGGTGCGGCGATGCGAGGATGGCATGTCCGGCATGACGCTATCGCACGAGCCACCTGGAGGTATTCGCGCCACGCTGCGCGAGGAGGACGATTCGCGATCAGACATTCTCAGTACCTTAGTATAGCATGAATAAAGTGATTTGTCAAACGTTGTTGGTTGATTTCGCACCTGTTAGGGGTTTTCGGTACGTAAGTGGCATGCGATCTGCCTTATTGCGGCGATTGTCGTGCCAAAGGCGCGGCCATCTTCGCCCCGGTTGTCCCAATTTCCACCTTGACACGCCCGCACTAGTACGCTATAATGCGACCATGGAGCACATAAGGACGCTGTCCTGATCAGTAGAGTGGCCAGATTTGTCAGGGATAGCAACGTCGCTCAAGGAGATGAGCCGTATGGTGCTCGAGAAAATCAGGCAGCTCTATCCCCGCTTCACGCGCAGTCAGAAGAAACTGGCGGACTTTATCGCCGTACACTATCGCGAGGCAGCCTTCATGACTGCCTCTCAATTGGCGCACCGCCTCAACGTGAACGAAGCCACGGTGATCCGCTTTGCGCAGCGATTGGACTATCCCGGCTATCCCGAGTTGTGCGCGAGCATCCAGGGACTGATCAAGAAAGAACTCGCCGGCATGGTAGATCCGCTGCAGATATCGGATATCGAGAACCCCATTCTGCAAGTTCTGGTGAGCGAGGGGGAGAGCGTACGACGCAGCGCGGGATCGTTTTCGCCCGAGCTGGCCGCCACCGTGCTCGGCGCCATCCGAGAAGCCGGACGCATCTATCTTCTCGGGCAAGGACTGGCGTCGCACTTGGCGGCGCTGTTCGGCCGCGGCCTGGAGACGCAAGGCTATACTGTACACCAGGTGCGGGGTGATCCGGCAGAGATGGCTCTGGCATTGAGCCAGCTCACAGCGGAGGATGTCGTCATCGGATTCTCCGCCGATGAGGATGGGACGGCCATCGCCAACGCGTTGCGATACGCCAAGGCACAACGCGCCAGGACGGTGGCCTTTGCCTTCTCGTCGGTGTCCCCCGTGGCGCAGGCGGCGGACGCCGCCATCGTTTCGCCCAGCGATAACCGCTTCTTGGTCCCATCCATTACGGTGCTGATCGCGTACATGGATGCGCTCTTGCAGGTGTTGGCGGAAGACAATCTCGACAGGGTGAGGGAAACGCGCGATAGGGTGGCCTCAGTGCACAAGAAGCTGACAGCGTCTTGAGCAGGTCAGATAGCAGAAAACCACCAGAGATCTCTGGTGGTTTTGTTTTTCATGCCCCGCCGTGCCGTGTGCAGTAGGAGTTTTGAACCTGCTTTCGCAGGTGGGAGTTTACCCAGGAGCGTCGCAACGATCCCGAAGAACCGCTGCAGTCCTCCTTTAAGAGGAGATCAACCCCCGAGAAAAATGGTGTTGGCTCAAAACGCAAGTATGCATCACGAACACAGCAGGGTCTACAAATATCATAGCACAAAAGGGGAAAAAGTGCAAGTTCTGCCGCATTCGGCCATCAGTCGTGCTCTAGCGAATCTGCAGCTTGCGGAGGGTCAGCGCCGGCAAGAGCGACCGGCGGGAGGCTTTGTCTTCTAGCGACAGCGAGAGGGCGTACTGGCCCTCGCGCAGGTCGCCCGGCAGGAAGAGATAGTACTGGTCGCGCACGATCTCCCCCGAGCCCCACTCCCACGGCGGATAGTGCCCGCCCGCCAGCGAATAGCGCTGACGCCACGCCTCCTCTCCGCGCCCATTGAGCAGGCGCACCGACACGGCCAACTCGCGATCCACGGGCGACAGCAATTGCCAGAAGAGCGTCAGGTGCAACACATCTCCGGGCCGGAAGAGACACTGGTCCGCCACATCTCCCAGCCGCGTCAGGTTGAAACCACGCAGCATGAGGCCGTCCGCTGATACGTCCAGTGGATGTTGAATGCCCATGATGCCCAGCGGCAGCGGCGTCGCCGGCTTGACGATCTCCACGGGCGGCAGAAAGAGCCGATCATCGTCCCCGTCTCCTGCCAGAGGGAGGCGCTGCCCTGTCTCCAGGTCGTACAGGCCGATGGCAAGCTGGTGCAATCCCGGCGGCGTCCCGGGCAAGATGAGGATGCCGTGGTGATCTACGATCTCCTCGCCAGGCTGCCACGTCGGTGTCAGACGCCCGCCAGAAGGCTCGGCGTCCCGTTGCCCTACGATGTGCCCATCCGCGTCCAGCACATGCACGAACACCTTGTAGCGGCGATCCAGCGGCGATAGCGCTTCCCAGACGAGTGAGAGTTGCAGGACCTGTCCTGCCGTCGCCTGCGGCGTCAGGAGCGCATAACGCTGCAGGCGAATCGGCCCAAAATCGGCCTGCGCACTTTTCCAGCTTGCCGACAGCCCGTCGCCCTGCGACACAGCATACATCACAAAGCGCAGGTTGCCGTACCACACATCCAGCGCCTTGTAGGTATGTTGCTCGAGCCAGCCCTCGATGAAACCCTCCGGGTCGCTCTCATCGGTCGCCCAAAGGATGGCATAGATGTTCTTGCTCTCCGTCACGAGCGATTGCAGGTCACGTGCGGTGGCGACGGTATCTATGGGGCGCTGTCGCGGCAGCGGGTGGACCGGCAGCGGCCCGTGGTAATAGTAGCCAAAGGTCTCCACCTGGCTCGGGGCGTTGATGAGGATGGCATCTCCCACCTGACCGGCGGCGGCGATATAGCGCGCGATGGCGCGATAGTCATCACGCGCATAGCGACTGTCGTGATAGTTGCGGTCGAGGGATAGCGCCGAAACGCCCAGTAGAAAGGCCATCGCGCCGACAGGCCACGCCACGCGCAGCCAGCGCGCCAGCCGGCTGCTGCCGGCAGTGGGGCGCGAGATGACGATCGCTCGCGCCAGCACCAGCGCGAACGCCGGGGCCACCAACAGCACGAACTTGGCATTGTACATCGGTCGCTGCTGCGACAGGAAGTAGACCAGCGCCAGAGGAATCAGCAGATAGCCCCACGCCACCGCCGCAGCCCATAGGTCTTGCCACCGGGCGATGGCCCAACCCACAATCAGAATAACGGCACATCCCGCCAGCACCCACGAAGCGCGCGGGAAGGTGATGCCAACGCTGAGATCGTACAGCGCGCGCGTGAGAAGCGTGCCCGCCGTGAAAGGCTCGCTCACCGCCGGCCACGCGCGCAACTGCGGCCAGGCCACTCGCAGCCAGGGGAGGAAGAGCAGGAGCAGGGCAAGCTGCGACACGCCCCAGCGCCATATCGCGCCCGCCGCGCATCGCAGCGGGCTCTCGCGCCCTGGCAGTGATCGGCAGCATGCGACGACGCGGCAGAGAAAGAGCGCGTTCTGTGCGGCCACCAACGTGAGGGCGAGATACTGGGAATAGAGCGCGCACGCCGTAACCAACACGTAGGCAACCGGTCGCCACCATGGCGCGTGCATGGCCTCCCCGCCCGCGCTTGGCAGAAGGTCGTCGGCCCACGCCGCGAAAAGCCAGAAGGAGAGCGCGCCCAGCAGTGTTACCTGCGCGTACATGCGCGCCTCTTGCGAGTAATAGACCTGCAGCGGCGAGACGGCCGCCAGTGCTCCCGCCACGATGGCCACACGACGGCCATAGAGCCGGCGCGCCAAGCCGCAAACAACCAGCACCGTCAGCGCACCATAGAGCGCCGAGAGGCTGCGGACGGCCACCTCCGAGTTGCCAAAGAGCCTGACCCAGAAGTGCAGCGCATAGTAGTAGAGCGGCGGATGGATGTCCTGCGCGGCATTGCGTGTGATCGTCGCCAGGTCGCGGGCGGCGAGCGCCACGCTGGTGCCCTCATCGTTCCAGAGGCTCTGTCCGTCCAGGCGATAGAGACGCAGCGCCAGAGCCAACGCCAGCAGAACCAACAGTGCCGCCGGACGCCAGAACGACCGCCGCATCCGCTATCTCCTGCGCCGCCGGATCACGTGGACGGCGATCGCGAGGAGGGCTGCGCCTGCCAGCGCCCCGGCGCCGCGCCGTGCCCAGTGATCCCACGTGCGGCGCACCAGCAGGCCATCCACCGCCACGCCG